>NZ_AEDV01000040.1 GCF_000148545.1 Streptococcus mitis SK597
CCCTTTTTCTTCAATCTACTTTTACTTATTTTAATAAGTTCCTTCTTCACCTTGGCTAGTCAAGATAACAGGTCCATCTTTCGTAATGACAAATTGGTGTTCATACTGACATGACAATCCACCGTCAATGGTCTTATGCGCCCAACCAGTCTTCATATCTGTATCAATTTCCCAATCGCCTGTATTGATCATTGGTTCAATGGTTAAGACCATTCCTTCACGGAGACGAAGCCCACGACCTGCAATACCATAGTTAGGAACCATTGGTTCTTCATGCATAGTTGGGCCAACACCATGACCAACCAAATCACGCACTACACCGTAACCACGACTTTCAGCGTATTCTTGAATAGCTGCACCAATATCACCGATACGATTTCCAACAACAGCTTGCTCGATTCCCTTGTACATGGCTTCTTTGGTTACATCCATCAAGCTTTTCACTTCTTCGGACGGTGTACCAACAGCATAAGCCCAACATGAGTCTGCTAAACCACCAGAATAGCTCTGAGTGTATTTTTTCATTTGTTCCACATTGTTGAAGTTTAATTTTGAGACATTCAGGTCAGATTTAGCAATTGGACCTCCCAAAACCATATCAACTTTGAGCAAATCACCATCTTTCAAAATATAGTGACGAGGGAAAGCGTGAGCCACTTCATCATTAAGAGAGCAGCAGGTAGCATAAGGATAGTCCATCATTGCACCGTCAACCCCAATCTGAAGCGGAAGGAAATTTTCTTCCTTACAACGACGGCGAACATATTCTTCAACTTCCCACATATCTACGCCAGGCTTAATCAAATCACGTAAGCCGATATGAATACTTGCTAGAAAATCACCAGCCTTGTCCATAGCTTCGATTTCACGAGCTGATTTTAATGTTATCATTTTTTCTCCTAGTTTCTAATTAATTTTAACAGTCACATTTGCTTTTGCAACAATCTGGTGACCATGATAAATATCATAATCAATAATAGCTGATCGTCTCGTATGATGGATAATGCGTGCTTGAATGCGCAGTATATCATCTATCTGAACCGCCTGCAAAAAGTAGATCAGCATTTGCTCGATGATGAGATTGCGACCACTATTCACAACTAAATCTTGAGTCATGTGGGTCAGAATTTCTGCCAATACACCATTAGCCAAAACACCGTTCTTCTCTAGCATAAAGGGTTCTACTGTAATGACGACTTCATCATGGTGATAAGAAAGTTTTTGACCAATCTGCTCAGAAAAAGTCGGTAGAGCCGAAACTTGGGAACGACTCATTTTCTCCATGACATCTCGTCTGGTTACAACCCCAAGCAAGGTTTGATTATTTCGAACAACCGGTACCATTTCAAAGTCTTCAGCAATCATCCGTTGACTCACATTGGCAATATTTGTCGATAATCCAACTAAAAATAGACTACGCGACATAACCTTATCAATTGTGGTACTTGGTGACTTATCACCAGCATCTCTCATGGTTACAACGCCAACAACAACCTGATGTTGATTGATAACAGGGAAACGGCTGCTACGATTCTTGCGTACCAAGTCCAAATAATCTTTAACAGTGTCTGTCTCTCTCAGAAAACCATATTCATGACTTGGACGATAAAGCTTCTCAACTGTCAAAATATCAGTCTTGATTTGGACATTTGACAAGGCTTTATTGATCATAGTCGCAACAGTGAAAGTGTCATGCTTGCTTCTCAGAACAGGAATTCCTTTTTGATTGGCCAGTTTAAGAACATCATCATGAACCTGAAATCCACCTGTAACTAGAACAGCATTTTCATTTTCAAGTGCTAACAGTTGGATACGGGTACGGTCTCCGACAATCAAGAGTCCCCCATCATGAAGGTAAGACAAAATATTTTGTTCGGTCATGGCACCGATTGAAAACTTACTAAATTCTCTCTCTAAACCTTCTTGCCCAGCCAGAACCTCAGAAGAAGTCACTTCTGCAATTTCAGCAAAAGTTAATCTTTCAATCGCAACTTTCTGGGATTTGACGCGGATTGTTCCACTTCTAGGGCGGGTCTCCACAATTCCACGATTTTCAGCTTCTTTAATAGCCCGATAGGCTGTTCCATCACTAACTCCTAGATGATTAGAAATGCTACGAACACTGACCCTTTTACCTACTGGTAATTCCTCCAAATAGCTTAGAATTTCCTGATGCTTACTCATTGAATTCTCCTTTTACATATCGAAATTCAAGATAATCTCGCATTTTCCTTGTATAGCGATCACTTCCCTTAAACTGACGAATCAAACGGAATCCAGACTTAAGGGCAACCCGTTGACTAGCTTCATTTTCAAGATGGGTAATGATGAATAATTGTTTTAATCCAAATTCCTCAAAAGAAAGTTGACAAATTTTTCTAACAACCTCTGTCATAAATCCTTGCGACCAAGCATCTTTTCTCAAAAAATAGCCAAGCTCTGCTTCTTTTTTGATTTCATCTAACTTCTCAAATTTAATAGAACCAATCATTTGTTGATTTTTCTGGTCACAAATTGCCCATACTCCCAAAGGGGACTTCATAAAGTAATTGGCCAACGCATATTGACTCTCTTCCAGACTTGCCTGAGTCGGGAAAATAAATTGAAGATTTTCTGGATTCGAAGCTATCTCATGGAAGTCCTGACTATCACTAAAAAAGAAAGGACGCAAATACAAGCGATCCGTTTCAAAAAAAGAAAACATTGCTAATTTGGTCCAAATATTCATAAACACCTCTACGGTTTAATCCTCAACAAGTGTAATATCCGCTCCTAGATTACGTAATTTTTCAATAATATCAGAATAACCACGTAAGATAAACTCGATATTTGTAATTTCAGTTTGTCCCTCGGCCATCAAACCAGCAATAACCAAAGCTGCACCAGCTCTTAAGTCGGTCGCTTTAACACTGGCTCCACGCAAATTACGTCCACCCGTGTACAAAATATGACCATTTGTTGTAGAAATATCCGCATCCATCTTTGCTAGTTCAAAAACATGATTTACACGTTTTTCGTAAATCGTATCGACAATTGTACCACGACCATTAGCTGTGAGTAAAAGTGGGGTAATCGGTTGTTGCAAATCAGTTGCAAAGCCTGGGTAAGGAGCTGTCTTAATATTGATTGCTTTCAAATTAGACTGCTCTTCGACAAAAATGCTGTCTTCAGATACAGTCATTCTCACTCCCATTTCTTCCAGCTTAGCAATAAATCCTTCTAGGTGTTCGTAAAGAACATTATTTATACGAATCCCCTTGCCGACTGCAGCAGCTAAAGATATATATGTTCCAGCTTCAATGCGGTCTGGAATAACCTGATGACGTGTCCCATGTAATCTTTCGACACCATCAATAATGATGATATTGGTTCCTGCCCCACGGATATGGGCACCCATATTATTCAAGAGAGTTGCAACATCAATAATCTCAGGTTCACGGGCTGCATTTTCAATAATAGTACGACCATTCGCTTTAACCGCAGCAATCATCGTATTGATCGTTGCCCCTACACTAACCGTGTCCATGTAAATACTTGCACCATGAAGTCCTGTATCTTTAGCAGATAACTTCATGTTATCTCCCTCGTAGCTAACAGTGGCACCCATAGCTTCAAAAGCCTTAAGGTGTAGGTCAATCGGACGAGGACCTAGATCACATCCTCCCGGTAGACCAACTGTCGCTTCACCAAAACGGCCTAAGAGGCTCCCATAAAAATAGTAAGATGCACGAAGACTGTTAATTTTACCATAAGGCATTGGAATATTTTGAACACCTCTTGGATCAATCTCCAAGACATCATCATAACGCTTAACAGTAGCTCCCATCAATTCCATGATTTCGACAAGACTGGCTACATCCGAAATATCTGGAACACAATCCAAAGTCACCACATCATCAGCCAATATAATAGCTGGAATTAAGGCCACAACGCTATTTTTAGCACCACTAATAGTGATTTCACCTTGTAGTGGTAATCCACCATTGATAACAATTTTTCTCATTCTAAGTTTTTAATACTCTTTCAAGATTTCTAATAAGGTCTTTAGAATAAATTATATCATAAATGTAACCTTTTTTCCATCCTTTTCACTTTGATTGGATAGTAATCAATAAATAGGATTAAGTTGAAAGGTTACGTCTACATTTTTCTTCAACATCTTTGATACTAAAAAGAGCCTAAATTAAGAATTATAAAATACCCCAAAAATTAGATTTTCTATGTCTAACTTTTGGAGTATAGTTCAACTATAAGAGATAATGGTCTTTTGGGATATTTATAAGCAAGAAGAAATCAAAAACAACTCATGTCTGTGTCACCTTACAGATAATCTACTACTGACCTTCTCATCTCTATATTCAATTGCAAATAAGTTGTATTTAGTTGATTCAGAACAAACTTCCGAGTTTTTTTATTAAGCATTGGAAGTGAGTTCTTTTTGATTCTCGTTCAGCAGGTTTTAGGACTTGTCCTATCCAGATAATATCTTTTCTGCAACCCACAATGACTAATAAATAGCTTTTCTTTACTCTACTACCGCTTCAGCAATTTCTTCTCGGCTGATACCTGCAAAATAACGTGTAATATCAATAGTTTCTAGCGCCTTAAGGACATCTTCGCGTTCGTATTTGACGCCACGAAGGACATCTTCTACAGCTGCAACGTCTTCGATACCAAAGAAATCCCCATAAATCTTGATGTCTTGGATTTTTGATTCGACGACATTAGCAAAAACTTCGACCTTACCACTGGTGAATTTTGTTCCACGACGGACGTTAAATTCAGGTGATTTACCGTAGTTCCAGTCCCAAGTACCAAACTTAGTATCCTTGATGCGATTGATTTCAGCCAATTCTTCCTCAGAAAAAACGTATTCTGTCATCTCTGGATACTCTTTTTTCATGTATTCCAAGAGTAAATCACGGAATTCTTCGACTGTGATTTTTTCTGGTAATTCATTGACAATATTGGTGACACGAGCACGAACAGATTTCACACCTTTTGATTCAAATTTATCTTTTGAAACCTTAAGGGCATTTGCGAGGACTGACAAATCAACGTCAAAGAGCAAGCAACCGTGGTGCATGATACGGCCATTGATATAGGCTTGGGCATTGCCGCAGAACTTCTTACCATCAATCTCAAGGTCATTACGGCCTGTGAACTCAGCTTTAACCCCAAGTTGAGCCAAAGTATTGATAACTGGAGTTGAGAAGCTCTTAAAGTCAAAAGCCTTGTTTTCATCTTCTTTTGAAATGATCGTGTAGTTGAGGTTATTTAAATCGTGGTAAACAGCTCCACCACCACTGATACGGCGAACTACCTCAATACCATTTTCTCGAACATAATCACGGTTGATTTCTTCGATGGTATTTTGGTGACGACCAACAATGATAGATGGCTTGTTGATCCAAAGAAGGAAGATTTGATCCTCATCCAAAAGATGTTTAAAGGCGTATTCTTCCAAGGCGATATTAAAAGCGGTGTCGTTTGAATGATTGATAATGTATTTCATGAGATACCTTCTTATACGATAGAGACTGGAAATAACCTTCCAGTCTAATCTATCTTTCTTTTATTTTTTCTTAGGTGAATGGATGGCCATTCCTAAAACATCCGCAAATGCTTCGTACATCACTTCAGAGTAGGTTGGGTGTCCGTGGATAGTCTTCAGCATTTCTTCAACAGTAATTTCCATTTCGATAATGCTTGACGCTTCATTGATCAATTCTGCAGCTGCAGGACCGATGATATGAACACCAAGGATTTCTCCGTATTTCTTATCTGCGATGACTTTAACGAAACCTTGAGCTGCATCTGAGGCAATGGCACGACCGTTAGCAGCAAAGTTGAACTTACCAATGGCTACATCGTATTTCTCACGGGCTTGTTCTTCAGTCAAACCTACTGCTGCTACTTCAGGAAGAGTGTAGATGGCTGCTGGAGTCAAGTTCAATTTGGCAACAGCATGATTTCCTTTAAGAGCATTTTCTGCGGCAACTTCTCCCATACGGAAGGCTGCGTGAGCCAACATCTTAGTACCGTTGATGTCACCTGGTGCGTAAATACCTGAAACAGAAGTTTCCATGTATTCGTTGATCTTGATACGACCACGATCCAATTCAAACTCAACCTCTCCAATACCTTCAAGGTCTGGCACACGACCAATTGAAAGAAGGGCTTTACTTGCGATAATATCGCCTTTTCCTTCAACCTTGATACGAAGTTGACCATTTTCCTCAATGATTTCTTGCAATTTAGTACCAGTCAAGATGGTCATACCTTTGCGTTCAAGAATCAAGCGAAGATTCTTAGACACTTCTGCATCCATAGCTGGCACGATACGGTCCATCATTTCGATAACAGTCACTTTTGAACCAAATGTCATAAAGGCTTGACCAAGTTCGATACCGACAATACCACCACCGATGATAACAAGGCTTTCTGGCACTTCGTTCATTTCAAGAATGTCGTCACTAGTCATGACAAGTGGAGATTCCATACCAGGGACGTTGATTTTGCTGACTTTTGACCCACCAGCAAGGATGATTTTCTTGGTTTCAAGCAATTCAGAACCATTTACCAAGACGTTCTTGTCTTTAGTAATGGTACCAATTCCCTTATGTACTGCTACACCATAACTACGAAGAAGACCTGCAACTCCACCCACCAAGGTATTAACAACCTTAGACTTGGTTTCAAGGAGTTTGTTCATATCTACAGTGAAGTTTGGATTTTCAATGACGATACCACGGTTTGCGGCATGACCGATATTCTCGATGATTTCAGCGTTGTGAAGATAGGTCTTAGTTGGGATACATCCACGGTTCAAGCAGGTTCCACCGAGTTCAGATTTCTCAACAAGGGCAACCTTACCGCCGAGTTGGGCAGCTTTAATGGCTGCAACATAACCAGCAGGACCTCCACCAATCACAACGATATCAAAAGCATCATCGCTCTTACCATCATCGTTTGAGGCACTTGCTGCAGGTGCTGGGCTAGCTTCTGGAGCTGCGGCTCCAGCTGTTGGGATATTTTCCCCTTCTTCTCCGAGGTAACCGATAACTTCCGTTACAGGAACTGTTTCACCGTCCCCTTTAAGGATAGCAATCAAGTACCCATCTTCTTCAGCTTCCAATTCCATGCTGACTTTATCAGTCATGATTTCCAAAAGGATTTCTCCTTCTTTTACAAATTCTCCGACTTTTTTATTCCATTGGACGATTTGTCCTTCTGTCATATCCACGCCGGCTTTTGGCATAATTACTTCTAAGGCCATGTCTTCCTTCCTTTATCTATATCTTTAAAATGAATACTCTTATTCTTAAATCAACATTGAGATTGGATTTTCAATCAATTCTTTCAAATCTTTCATAAACTTAGCACCAGCCATACCATCTACGACACGGTGGTCAATTGTTAAACCAAGACTCATGATTGGGCGAATCACAATTTCACCATTGACGACAACTGGTTTCTCGATTGTCGAACTGACACCAAGAATAGCTGAGTTTGGTTGGTTGATGATAGGACCAAAGGACTGAACACCAAACATTCCCAAGTTACTGATTGTGAAGGTTGAATTTTGAAGTTCACTTGGAGCCAATTTGCCATCCAAGGTACGGCCAATCACATCTTTAAAGGCTACAACCAACTCTGAAAGAGTCATCTTCTCAGCATTGTAAACAACAGGTGTCATCAATCCATTATCCATCCCAACTGCCATCGCAAGGTTGACATAGTTGTGAGTGATAATGGTCTTGCCATCTTCTGTCAATGAAGCGTTGATATAAGGGTGTTTCATAAGTGTCTTAACAACAGCAAGTGAAAGAAGGTCTGTTACAGTAGTCTTCTTCCCAGTTGCTTCCATGATTGGCTCAAGAACCTTCTTACGAAGAGCCAACATTTCAGTCATATCAACTTCATAGTTGAGAGTGAAGGTTGGCGCAGTCAAGTAAGATTCAACCATGCGTTGGGCAATAACCTTACGCATTGGTGTCATTGGAATACGCTCGATTTCACCGTAAGGTGTTACGTTATCAGGAACTTCTTCCACTTTTTCAATCTGAGCAGGAGACTTGATGGTCTCGTTTTCAATATTTTCAGGAAGCAAGGCCAAAACATCCTTCTTCATGATTTTACCACGATGACCAGTTCCTTGGATTTCCTGCCAAGCAATGTTATGTTCGAGGGCAATTCGTTTTGCAAGTGGCGAAATGCGAACCACATTTGTGTCTTTATAAGTTTCCACGTCTTCTTTGTGGACACGACCGTTTGCACCTGAGCCAGAAACGTCATAGAGGTTGATCCCTAAATCATCCGCTAACTTTCTAGCCGCAGGAGTCGCTCTTAGCTTGTCATCAGCCATGACCTCTCCAATTCTAATTATGATACTAAGGGCGTTAAAAGCGACTGAAAAATAGGAAATCGACGATGACTTCGATGAAGCCAAGGAGATTTATCTTTTTTCCGAGCTTTTAGCCCGTGTTCGAATATAAGATATTAAGGACGAAGAGGGCAATGAAAAAATAGGAGATTAACGATGTGTTCGATGAACACAAGGCAATCTATCTTTTTTTCGCAGACCTCCGTCCGAATTCAATTACATGATACTAAGGGCGTCAAAAGCGACTGAAAAATAGGAAATCGACGATGGCTTCGATGAAGCCAAGGAGATTTATCTTTTTTCCGAGCTTTTAGCCCGTGTTCAACTCTACAAGCAACTTGGATACAACACGTATCTCAAGTTGCTACGGTTGCCGCTATTAGGCGGTCAACCTTGTAGACTTACTAAGTCATTCGTCGAATATTATCGATTCGATTCTCTCCTGTCGCAACTCTTCAAATCACTTGGATACAAAACGTATCTCAAGTTACTACGGTTGCCGCTATTAGGCGGTCAACCTAGTAGACTTACTAAGTCGTTCGTCGAATATTATCGATTCGACTCCCTCCTGTCGCAACTTTAGAAATAACTTGATACGAAATATATCTCAAGATGTTACAGTTGTCACTATCGAGCAACCAACCTTGTAGACTTACTAAATCTTTCATCTAACATTGACTTTACATAACTTATCTTATGTAATTCTATTCTTTGTTATATGTTTTACGGATTGCATCTTTGATGCTTTCAACTGTTGGAATCATTGCATTTTCTAGGTTTTGTGCATAAGGCATCGGCACATCTTCTCCTGCACAACGACGAATTGGTGCATCTAGATAGTCAAATGCTTCTGATTCTGAAATAATAGCTGAAATTTCACCGATATAGCCACTTGTTTTGTGGGCATCGTTGACTAGAACAACCTTACCAGTCTTCTTAACTGAGTTAATGATAATATCCTTATCAAGCGGAACAAGGGTACGTGGGTCAACAATTTCAACTGAAATACCTTCTTCTGCTAATTCTTTAGCAGCTTGAACCACACGGCGAAGCATTTTTCCATAAGTAACAACTGTTACATCCGTACCTTCACGTTTAATTTCGCCAACCCCAAGTGGGATCGTGTAGTCTGGATCAACTGGTACTTCCCCTTTTTGGTTAAATTCTGACTTGTACTCAAGAATGATAACAGGGTTGTTATCTCGGATAGAAGACTTAAGCAGCCCTTTCATGTCCGCAGGCGTACCTGGTGCTACAACCTTAAGTCCTGGGATATGAGTGAACCAAGACTCTAGAGATTGTGAATGCTGGGCTGCAGATCCAACTCCATTACCAGCTGCACAACGTACAGTCATTGGGACCTGACCCTTACCACCAAACATATAACGTGTTTTGGCGGCTTGGTTGACGATATTGTCCATGGCAATAACCGAGAAGTCCATGAAGGTCATATCAACGATTGGACGAAGTCCTGTCATGGCTGCTCCTGCTGCTGCTCCAGAGATGGCAGCTTCAGAAATCGGACAGTCACGAACACGTTCTGGACCAAATTCTTCAAGCATTCCGACAGAAGTACCGAAGTCTCCTCCGAAGACACCGACGTCTTCTCCCATCAAGAACACATTTTCATCGCGACGCATTTCCTCAGACATAGCAAGGATAATGGTGTCACGGAAGGACATTGTTTTTGTTTCCATTTTATCTCTTTCTCCTTAGTCTGCGTAAATATCTTCAAAGGCTGATTCAAGCGGTGGGAATGGACTTTCTTCCGCAAATTTAACAGAAGCTTCTACTGCTTCCTTGACTTGCGCTTGGATTTCTTCCAATTCTTCGGCACTTGCAATATTATTTTCAATAAGGTACTTGCGGAGGTTTTCAATTGGGTCTTTTTGTTTCCACAATTCCACTTCTTCACGCGTACGATATTTACCAGGGTCTGATGATGAGTGACCAAGCCAGCGATAAGTAACACTTTCAATCAAGACTGGACCATTGCCACTGCGAACATGATCTACAGCTTTCTTAAATCCTTCATAGACATCGATGACATTGTTACCGTCTTCGATGAACATTCCAGGAATTCCATAAGCGACGCTACGTTGATGGATATGTTCTACATTGGTCATTTTCTTGATATCCGCAGAGATACCGTAACCGTTGTTAATGCAGTAGAAAATAACTGGCAGGTTCCAGATAGAAGCCATATTTACTGCTTCGTGGAAAACACCTTCGTTGGTCGCACCATCTCCAAAGAAGCAGACAACGATTTTTCCAGTATTTTGCATTTGTTGACTGAGGGCTGCACCAACAGCGATTCCCATACCACCACCTACGATACCATTGGCACCAAGGTTACCAGCATCTAGGTCGGCAATATGCATAGAACCACCTTTACCTTTACAGGTTCCAGTGTATTTACCAAGGATTTCAGCCATCATTCCATTGAGGTCAATTCCTTTGGCAATAGCTTGTCCATGACCACGGTGGTTTGATGTAATTAGATCATCTGGATTGAGAGCCAACATAGCACCCACGTTAGCTGCCTCTTCTCCAACAGAAAAGTGCGTCATTCCTGGCACTTTCCCTTTCTTTACTAATTGCGCAATTTTTAAGTCCATACGACGGATTTCTTCCATCTTACGGAACATCTCTAGCAAAAGATTTTTATCTAAAGTTGACATCTTCTTGCCTTTCTAACTTTCTTCTTACCTTACTATTTTACCGTTTTTAGAAAGCACTGTCAAAGTTTTTCTCAAGTAAATTTCACAAAATAAAAAAGAAAACCCAATGAGAACAAGGGGTTTTCTTGCTAATAATATTTTTTCACAAACTTTTTAGCGTTTAGATTTTACTAAAGATTCAAATCTCTTCATAATCACAGTTAAACGCCAACGGTAGAGAGCCCCGCTCACGATTAGACTAATAATCAAACCAATCCAGTAAGAATAAGCTCCAAAATCTGTTAGAGAGTCGAATACCATAGCTACTGGGAGTGTCACCCCCCAGTAACCAACCAAACCAAGGTAAAAAGGAATAACGGTATCCTTATACCCCCGTAAAATTCCCTGAAGCGGTGCCGCAAAGGTATCTGCTAACTGGAAGAAAAGACTGTAAGTCAAAAAACGTGCTGTCAAATCGATAAATTCTGGGTCGTTACCATAAAGACTGGCCACATTTCCCCTAAAAATGTAAAGGAAGGTTAAGGTGAAGGCCGCAAAAATGAGGGCAGTCCATCTTCCTAGACCAATATAGGTTTTCGCATCATCAAATCGCTTGGCTCCCACTTCATAGGAAACGACAATAGCCATAGCCGATGAGATACTCATAGGAAAGGCGTACATGAGACTTGAAAAGTTCATGGCTGACTGGTGACTAGCGATAATCAAGGACGAGAACTTAGCCATAATCAAGCCAACCACGGAAAAGATAGCCACTTCCGCAAAGATAGTTCCCCCAATAGGAAGACCTAGTCGAACTCCTTCCTTGATTTTACCCATATTAAATGGAATTCGTTTCTCAAGGTGTAGGGCTTTGAGCTTCTCCTGTTTAAATAAAACCAGAACAGAAATCCCAAGCAAGACCCAGTAGGCCAAGGATGTTCCTAAACCTGCACCAGCCCCTCCCAGCTCTGGAACTCCAAAGGCACCGTAAATCAAGAGATAGTTAAATCCACTATTCAAGGGAAGTAACAAAAGCATGAGGTACATGGACAGCTTGGTCAAGCCCAGCGAATCCAGCAAGGAACGAATGACACTAAAGAGCAACAAGGGGATAATCCCAACAGATAAAAACCAGAGATAACGAACCGCTACTGCAGCCACTGGTGCTTCTAGTCCGATATGATTCAAGATTGGTGGTGCCAAGAAAAGTACCATCCCCAGCAAGAGCACAGATAGACCCAAGGCCAGATAGATGAACTGGTAAAAATCAGATGCAACTTCTTCCTTTTTACCTCGACCAAGATGGTGACCAATAATAGGCACCAAGGCTGACACAATCCCTGTCAGGAATGTAAAGAAAGGATTCCAGATACTGGTTGCCATAGACACACCAGCCAAGTCCATAGTATTGTATTGACCTGTCATTGCAGTGTCAACAAAAGAGGCAGAATAATTGGCAAATTGGTAGATCAGGATTGGGAAGAAAATTTTTAAAAATAATACTAACTTCTCTCGTAAACACTTTGTCTTATACATACTTCTCTTTCTATTCTGATTTATCTAAACCAAAGAGTTTCAGACCATAGTTTTTCAAACTTAGCGGAGGGTTATTAGATTTTGAAGTAGTATGCCAACACGCACATGTACGACAATAATAGCTTCTAACTAAACCTCCATTATCATATTGAACCGCATGGTCAGCTTTTTCTTTAGTTTCATATTGAATTTTAGAACGATTAGATGCGGGACAGTAAATTCCGCTATTAGATTTTGCTTTTCTCTCCCTACGTTTTCGAAAATAATTCATATTCCAACTCCTATCAAGCTTGATAGACAATTTGTCCCTTACAGATGGTATATTTAATCTGCCCTTTTAAGCTTTCACCAATGAATGGTGAATTAGCTGCTTTCGAAGCAAAATGGGAGTCCACAAGACGGTCAGCCTTGGCATCAAAAATAGTGATATCTGCTGGACCATTCTCAGCCAAGTAACCTGCTTCAAAGTTATAAAGCTTGGCTGGGTTATAGGTCATCTTTTCGAGTAATTCCATCAGGCTTAACTCACCAGCTTCTACCAAATAGGTCAAGCCGAGAGAAAGAGATGTTTCCAAACCTGTCATACCAGATGGCGCTTTGGTAATATCCTCAACATTTTTTTCATCTGCATGATGAGGCGCGTGGTCAGTCGCGATAACTGTGATGACGCCTGATTTAAGACCTTCGATAACAGCACGACGATCTGATTCCAAGCGAAGCGGTGGATTCATCTTAGCATTGCTACCTTGAGTCAAAAGAAGTGCTTCTGTCTTAGAGAAATGCTGTGGCGCTACTTCTGCTGTGACTTGCGCACCCAAACCTTGAGCAAACTCAACTACTTTAACACTTTCTTCCTTAGACAAATGCTGAATATGAACATGGGCCTTAGTTGCATAGGCAATCATGACATCACGCGCCATCATAGCGTATTCAGCCACCCCAGTCGCACCGCAGATATGGAAATGCTCTTTAGCAATATTTTCATTAAACCCAAGAATACCGTTCAAACCTGGATCTTCCTCATGAAGACTAATAAAAGTATTAAGCTTTTTGGCTTCTTCCATGGCTTCCTTGACAACTTTACTACTTTCAAGTGGGATACCGTCGTCTGAGAAACCAACCGCACCAGCTGCTAAAAGCGCCTTAAAGTCAGTCAAGTCTTGGCCATTAAAGTTCTTAGTAATGGTAGCAACTGTCTTAACATTAATCTTTTCCTTAGCAGCTGAATCCAGAACTTCTTTTAAAGTCTCTACATCCGAGATAGTTGGACTGGTATTAGCCATCATAACGACAGTAGTAAAACCACCTGCAGCGGCTGCAAGAGCACCTGTGTGAATATCTTCCTTATGAGTTTGACCAGGTTCACGGAAATGAACATGAATATCGACCAAGCCAGGAGCAACTACAAGACCTGTAGCATCAATCATCTCTGCTCCTTCTTCTTTAATCTCAGGCGCAATTTTGACAATTTTCCCATCTTGAACTAAGATATCACACACTTGATCCAAACCAGACTTGGGATCCATTACACGACCATTTTTGATTAGTAGCATCTGCTTTCTCCTTTATTCATAAAAATCAACTTGGGTATCCAACAATTTATCCCCATCATAAACAAACTTGGCTGAAAAGAAGGGTTTATCTTCTAAAAGCCACCCAACAAAGGTATGATCCCCTTCCCAAGTCGGCTTACTCAAAACCTCGTCATAGGGAATCCATTCCAGCGTCCCCTCATTGCAGTCAATCAAGTCACCTTCAAACTCTGTTACCTTAAAAACATAGGTGTACCAGTCTAAATCTGGCGTAAATTCAGGAAAAGTGATGACACCTTTTAGAACTGGCTTGGCTTTCAGTCCCGTCTCTTCGAGGATTTCACGCGCCGCGCATTCCTGAGGCGTCTCTCCTCGCTCTAGCTTACCACCCACACCAATCCATTTACCAGCATGGACATCATTAGGCTTCTTATTACGATGGAGCATAAGCAGTTCTTTCCCGTTATCAATGTAGCAAATCGTCGCTAACTGAGGCATATTTTCTCCTTATCTAAGCCAATCAATTGGCTCTTGTCCTGTCTCTTTTAAGAATGCATTGGCCTTGGAAAAAGGCTTGGAACCCCAAAATCCTCTGTAAACTGATAAAGGACTGGGATGGGCTGATTCGATAATCAAGTGATGAGGATTGGTAACCAAGGCCTTCTTCTTGCGGGCATAAGCTCCCCAGAGTACAAAAACGACTGGTCTATCTAGATGATTGACCACCTGAATCACAGCATCCGTAAAAGGCTCCCATATCTGACCAGCATGACCATTGGCCCGTCCAGCAGGAACTGTCAAACAAGCATTAAGAAGCAAGACTCCTTGTTCAGCCCAAGCTGTCAAATCATGAGATTTCTTGACCCCGATATCATCTGACAATTCTTTCAAGATATTTTGCAAGGATGGTGGAGCTGGAATAGAATCAGGTACAGAAAAACTCAAGCCCTGCGCTTGACCTGGTCCGTGATAGGGATCTTGCCCTAGAATCACCACCTTAACCTCTTCTAGCGGTGTTGTCAAGAGAGCCTGAAAAACCTTTTCCTTGGGCGGATAAACAGTCCCCTGACCATAAACCTGCTCCATAAACTGATTGATTTTCCCGAAATAACCCTCAGGTAATTGCGCCTTAATCAAAGCATGCCAAGACGAGTGTTCCATAGCCGACTCCTTCGTTTTTACTGCTTCTATTATAGCAAAAAGTGGCTATGGAAACCACTTTTTACAGTTTATCTAAGCAATCCAGCAAGTCTTGGTAAGAATGGACTTCGTAGGTTGGCTGGGCTTGTGTGTGATTTTCTAGGTGATGAGGGTTGTACCAAATCGTGCCAATCCCCGCATTATTGCCACCTTGAATGTCGGCGGTTAGGGAATCTCCAATCATCAGCGTCTTTTCTTTGCTAAAGCCAGCAATCTGTTGACCAATTTTTTCATAAAAGAGAGCATCTGGCTTTTGTGTTTGCAACTGTTCAGAGATAAATACTTGATTGAAATAAGGTGCCAAACCCGATTGAGCTAAACGTCCCGTCTGAATGGCAGTAATGCCATTTGTCGCAGCATACAAGTCATAATCACGCTCGATGAGGCTACCCAAGAGTTCATGAGCGCCCGAAAGAGTTTGTCCCTGTTGGGCTAAGTAAAATTGGTAACGCTGGGCTAAAAAACTACCGTCTTTTTCCTGTCCGAAATGGGCAAATAAACGAGAAAAGCGCGTGTTAACCAGCTCTTGTTTACTAATTTTCTTTTGCTCCAAGTCCTTCCAGAGAGCCTTGTTCATAGGAACATAATAGTCTTTGTAGGCCTGAATATCTGCAACCCCTTCTTCTTTTAGAAGTTGCGTCAAAGCCACATCCTCAGCAGCATCAAAATCAAGAAGAGTGTGGTCAAGGTCAAAAAGTAGAAATTTGTAGGACAATTTGAGAGTTTTCCTTTCTAAGATAAACAAGTTTCACTTCATTCGGTTGTTTAATGTAAAAACTTAAAAGTGGTATAGTATCACAAAGAATAATCGTTCCAATGGATTAACTAACCCATACTATTCTAGTGAATTATAGAAAAATCTTCTATAAATTCGAGCAATAGTTAAAATACAAACAAATATAATTCCCAAAATAGATAACACTATTTTCACAAAATTCATTTCAGAGCCTATTACATAGATATGAAAAAGAGGGGCTAGTCCTACACATAGAGACAATAGATAATTACTAAATCTTATCTCACCAATTCCTGCAAAAAAATGTTTCATTTTAAATATTCCAATTTTACCTTTCATCTTAATAATCCACTAGCAAATCTATTGGCTTCTCTTTTTTTTGAAAAATCTTGACAACAAATTTACTCCACTTAATGCTATTAAGACTTCAATGGGCAAAAAATAGTAATCCCATATCAAATGAGAAATCAGCAATGTTAGAAATAGTATACAGTCAATATAACTATTCTGAAAATACTCTGTAATTACATAATACAGAAACACCACAACCATCAAAATTAAAATAACCATCATAATACTATCATCCTGTTCTTAATTTATTGTCACTTTTTCCATCCCATTCCATTCATAAATAGCATTAAAAAATCCAATCAATAAATGATTACCTACTCACTAATACTATTCTAAAATTTAATTTTTTGGGGGATTTAGTAACCCAATACCAATTAGCAATACACCTAATATAAATAAAAGTATTTCCCAAAATTTATTCTCAGTTTTAATAAAAGGTATAAGATACATACTAACCAATATGGAACTTACTCCTAAAAGAGCAAAGACCATTCTGATTTTATCACTTAGTTTAAACATATTTAATTCCCCATAAAATAAGCATTGACTACGTTTACTGTAACATTCTCCCGTCTTTATGTAGAGATAATCCCCCATCAAGACATCTCATCTCTTCTTACTCAATAGTAACATAATTATTTGGTGATACGAGTTTCATAAGATTTCTTCTCTTTAATGTTGCATGGTTAGGATAGTTCTCTAATTAGTAATCGTCGACTGCGTTTAAAGCACTTTGTTACCTAGATAAAATATCCTTTCTCTACCTGATTTGAGTTTAAAGAGAACTAAGATTTAACCATATTTATCTCATTTCTTATTTTTAAATAAGTCATACTCTTTTTCTCTGATAAAGGGAAGTGAGAAATTAGAAAAAATTAGTAGAATTGAAAACAGATATTCATCTTTTTGTATCACTAAAACATAACCTAAAAATATATAGACCATCAAATCTACTGCGAAAAGAGAAAATATCCTCTTTTTCATTGCCTTACTTGTCTTAAAGATTCTGTTTAATAGAATCTTTATCATAGTATCTACACAAATTTTTATCAAAAAGATAAGAGTCAATACATGATTATCAACTGTACCATGAAGAATAAATGGAAATATAGTTAATATAAAACTAGAAATCTCTAAATATTTTATCCAAGGAGATTGAGACATCTTACTTTTAAACTGACTGATTTTCCTATACTCGCTAGCTAATCTAGTATCAAAATCTTTACCAATTATATTAAAGATTAAGAACTCCAGGATAAAAATACTGATTAATACGATATAAGTAGAAACGTTTCCTGAGAAATATTTACTGATTAAAATCGGGAAAATCATTAACAGAATCGAATTTATGGCTAGACAGATAGATACTATTTTATTTTTCACTGAATATATAGGGAGCGATACTATCGAATAGAGAAACGCTAAAAAAATAAGCAAGAAATACTCTGTGCTGCTAATTAGCGGCGCCCTTAATGATAAAAATAGATAGGCACCCCACACGATGATATGCGCTTTACGAATTGACTCTAGATTACTCATCAACCTACTCCTAAATCTATTTTTAGCTCACATTCTCTTTCCAACAAGTCATAAACGTTTCATGATATTTCCTTCTTTTACATTCTTTTACATTAGGTAAAGTTGAAATACATTTTTTGCAAGTGAAAATATAATTGTTATTTAAAATCCCAAAAAGATCTATCCTTATTCTAGACCTAAACCAAGTCAGATTAAAGATACAAATATAATGGTAGGGCTTTCTTTTACTTCAGACTACCATAAAACAAGGAATCTTTCAACAAAATTCATTGGCAAACTACTATTCTAGAAGATTGACAGCTCAAATCTTTCAGAATAGAACAATCCTATCTATCGAACACCCTAACTTCATAGATATCAATGTGATTCTAGACCTAGAATTCCTATAAACTAAATGTTTTCGCACTATTCTAAGCCATTGATTGTCTTAAATTTTAATTTTTGAAGGATTCTAAAGTTAGAATAGTCCCATCACAATCAGTTTTGAATTATTATACTCAATGAAAATCAAAGAGCAAACTAGGAAACTAGCCGCAGGCTGTACTTGAGTACGGCAAGGCGACGTTGACGTGGTTTGAAGAGATTTTCGAAGAGTATGAACAATTTAGAAACACTATGATTCTACTCCTTTTACATTAAAAAGGAACTGCTGGAAGCAATCCCTTTCTGATTTTGAAATTATTACTTAAAATTTGATAGTCGAGATAATCAATAGCCCACCTATAAAAAGAGTTATAGTAAAATTACTTATTTATTGATTTCAAGCTCCGCCAACTGTGTTTGAATAACTGACAGTTCTTCACCAGCCTGAAGAAGAGCAGCTGCAGTATAGGCACCTTCTACAATTGGAACCCTATTGACCCTGATACTTTTATCACTGAAATCAGCCACCATTTCTAAGTTCATTTTAGCAGAACCTAGGTCAAAAAAGGCAAGTAAAGTATCTGCTGGATTTTCAGAAACAACCCTATCTACTTGATCAAAACTTGTTCCAATTCCTCCATCTTCGGTTCCTCCTACATAAGTAATTGGAACATCTTTAGCTACTTCACTAATCAGTTCAACAACACCTTCTGCAATGTTTTTGGAATGTGAAACGATAACAAGACCAATACTTCCCATTAAACCACCCCAGTTTCTAAAAGAGCAGTAAAGAGTAATCCTGATGAAAATGATCCAGGATCAATATGTCCAAGAGAACGTTCTCCTACATAAGATGCCCTTCCTTTAGATGCAAGTAAATCTTTGGTAGCATTCACTACCTTATCAATAACCTCTTGAGTCAATTGACCAGCAGACAAAGCGGCAATAACAGGAGTCCAAACATCAACCATTGTCTTTTCTCCAACTTCTGCTTTCCCACGTTTGACAATCATATCCAAACCGCTTTGTAAGATTTCCTCTATTTTCGAATTAGAATCAGCCTTGGACATTCCCATAAAAGCAGAGCCATACAAGGGACCAGAAGCACCGCCTACCTTACTCAGTAGTTGCATTGAGACAAGTTTAAAAACATCACTGCTGGTCTCAAATTGCTTTCCTTCTAAGTTTTCCATAACTGCAGCCATTCCACGCGCCATATTTCCACCGTGGTCTCCATCTCCTATAGGAGTGTCTAACTCACTAAGGTAATCTTTCTGTTCTTGAATCTTTTCATTAAAAAGCTTCATCCATTCAAGAGCTTGTTCAACATTCATGCGACATTTCCTCCTTGAGTTTTACCAAGCTGGTGTAGTAACAGCTGCATTTAGAGCATCCAACCACTCATCATCTGCCAATCGAATCAATGTTAATGACAAACCAGCCATATCGATTGAAGTCATATAGTTTCCAATTTTCTTAAATGCTAACTGAACACCTTTTTCATGAAGTAATTTAGCCACATCATTTGCAAATACGTATTGTTCCATAAGAGGAGTGCTTCCTAAACCATTAATGAGAAGGCCATAGCGCTCTCCAGCTTTAAGTTGGAAACCTTCAGATAATTTTTCAACCAATTCTGAGGCCAATTGTGCTGAAGGTTGCATTTTCTCTTTCTTATATCCCGGTTCACCGTGGATACCAACTCCATATTCAAATTCATCATCTTCTAGAACAAATCCTGGTTTCCCCACTTCAGGAACAGTCGCTCCAGACAAGGCCAGTCCAATTGTTTTAATTTCTAAGACAAGTTTATCAGCCAAGTCCTTCATTTCAGATAATGATTTACCAGAACGAGCCACATCACCCAAAATTTTATGGACTAATATAGTACCTGCAACACCTCGACGGCCTTGGGTATAGAGACTATTTTCAACAGCGATATCATCATCAACCACAACACTTGCTACATCAATACCTTCCATTTCAGCAAGTTCTTGTGCAATTTCAAAGTTCATGATGTCTCCAGAATAGTTTTTGATGACCATAAAAACTCCAGCACCTTCATCAGCCGCCTTAATGGCTTCTAAAATTTGGTCCGGAGTAGGTGAAGTGAAGACTGCTCCACAAATGGCAGCAGACAACATTCCATCTCCTACAAATCCAGCATGACTTGGTTCATGTCCTGAACCTCCACCTGAAATGAGTCCAACTTTTCCTGTCTTTTCTGCCTTTCTAACGATAACATCAAAACCATCTAAACGTTCTACCAAGTCATCATGCATAAATGATAACCCCTGCAACATTTCATCAACAACTTGTGTCGGTTCATTTATAATTTTTTTCATGAGAAACTCCTTTCGGTATTTACCTTTGTTTTCGCTTTCATTATATATTTTTTACTGCTGTATGATAAGGGACAGATTCTATTATTTGTCCCCTTTTAAACCCGTTTAAAACATTTTTTTGGTAAAATGAAGTAAGTAAAAGAAAGGTTTCCTATGGCATCATCACTTATTACAAAAAAACGGATTGCCAAGGCATTTAGAGACCTATTGGCTACTAGAGAATTTGATAAAATCTCTATTGTAGATATCATGGAATCGGCTGGCATTCGTAGACAGACCTTTTATAATCACTTTCTTGACAAATATGAACTGCTAGACTGGATATTTGAAACTGACTTAACCGAGTACATCACCAACAACTTGGACTTCATTTCAGGCCAAAAACTATTACAAGAATTATTTCTTTATTTCGAACAAGAGCGTGACTTTTATATTCAACTTTTTGATATTCAAGGGCAAAATAACTTCTATGATCACTTTATCAGCTACTGTCGCTTGCTTGTATCAAAAATTTTAAGAGAATACGGTCAGATGGATATCGATTCATCTGCTTATACTTGTTTTTTGTTAGACTATCATTCACATGCTCTAGCAGAAATCATGAAAGCTTACGTCAATAAAAAAAGTCCAGTTCCACAACCAGACTTTCTAATCATGACAATTATTGGAAAGAGACCACAATGACATTTATTTCAAATCATAAACAGAAAATTATTTCAAGTTACATTTCGGCAACTGTCAGCAGTCATCCTGAATTAGAAAAACACCCTACCTTACCTTTAGTCTATCAAAAAAATCGCAATCCTCATCAGGTTCCAATATTGTCGGGTGGAGGTTCCGGTCACGAACCTGCTCATATTGGATATGTGGGAGAAGGAATGCTTACTGCTGCTATCTATGGCCAATTATTTACTCCTCCCACAAGAACTGAAATCTTAGAGTCCATTCGTTTTTTAAACAATGGTCACGGTGTCTTCATCATTGTAAAAAATTTCGAAGCAGACATCAAAGAATTTAGCTCGGCCATTAACACTGCTAGAAAAGAAGGAATTAAAGTTGGCTATAGTCTAGCACACGACGATATTTCAATTGAACCTCACAATAGATTTCAAATTAGAGGAAGAGGGCTTGCAGGGACTATTTTACTTCATAAAGTTCTAGGATATGCAGCTCAGAATGGTGCCGACATCGAGCAACTAACTGATTTAGGTCATCAGCTTGCTCCCGAAATCGCAACAATTGGCTTTGCAACGAAATCTGCTAGTCTCCCCCAAGCCACCCTTCCACTATTTAACTTGGAAGAAGGAAATATTTCTTATGGTATTGGGATACATGGCGAAGAAGGCTATCGTATCGTCCCATTCCAATCATCGGAAATCCTTGCAAATGAAATTATAAGCAAATTAAGATTGCACTATCATTGGAAAAAAGGTGATCAATTTATATTGCTTGTAAATAATCTAGGTACTACCAGTAACTTAGAAATGGGCATATTTATCAATGATCTCCTTCAACTCTTAGAAATTGAAGGAGTCACTATTACCTTTATAAAATCAGGAACATTTATGACTAGTTTGGATATGGCAGGTATATCCGTAACTCTTTGCCCCGTAAAAAATAAACAGTGGTTAGAAGCGCTCAATGCTCCAACGACAGCTTTTGCATGGTAATTTGCTTGTATAACTCAAAAGGGCTACATCACTTAATGGCCCTTTGTTTTTATCTTACTTTTAAAAGAACTCATTCTTGCCATTTCAAATAGGCCATCTATCCCTTACAATTCTTCCGATGTGCTTTGAGTTTTTTCAGAGCCCAATCATAGTGGCTTGACGTGCTACTGACAAAGTAGGAACCTAGACTTGTCCCACCCGTCCACTTATAGACACCTTTGGTAAAGAGTTCGTCATTGCTAAAGCTTTCCATCAACTCTAACACTTCTTTATGTGATTGTTCCAAGAGTCTAGTCGCCTCTTCTAAGGACGTTTTCTGGTGCTTATTCCAAAAAACGACATTCATTTCTCCATAAGTTTTCCAATTATAAGGTTCAGGAAGAAAAGGTCTTTCGTGACCTTTTTGATTAGAATGAACCCAAGTCAAAAGTAACTGATGCCATTCGTAGAGATGGATCAGAACATCTCTTAGATTTTTATCTCTTTTCCAGTGGGCTTCTTTTTTCTTTTGGTCTCTTGAAAAATCAAATGGAGTCTGTAGCTCATCTTCAATTAGTTGGGAGATGAAACGATTGAGCTTTTCATAGTTTTCCTTAGAGGCCAGCACTAGCTCCTCTTTTGTTTTCGGTCTAGGCACAGGAATTCTCCCTTCATATTGCTAGTTATTATTAGAATTTTTTTATCATTTGACTATCTATAACTTATCCTTTAACTTCTCGACAAAGAGATAGGCCGCTGGACAGGTCAAGGTATTCTTAATCGTCAAATGGTTGATTTGATGAATCTTTTTACGGTCTGTATGAGGAAATTCACGACAGGCCTTTGGACGAACGTCATAAATGGAACAGAGGTTATCTCCTCCTAAAAATGGACAGGGCATGGATTTAAAAACCTTATCTCCATCTTCATCCACCTGCAGAAACTCTGCTTCAAAAGCTGGTAATTTCATCTTAAAATACTTGGCGATTCGTGTAATATCCGCTTCTTTAAAGTCAGGCCCCAATGTCTTGCAACAGTTAGCACAGGCAGTGCAATCAATCTCCTCAAAGACTTCTTGGTGAATCTGCTGGGCTATCTTGTCTAGATTTTTAGGAGGTTTTTTCTTTAGATTGGCTAAAACTTTACGGTGCTCCTTCTGCTTTTGCAAGGCTAGCTGATGGTAATACTCAATATCAATTTCTTTAGACATGATTTCTCTCTTATTCTATTTGTTTCCTCCTATTATATCATGCCTCTGACTCCTTGAAAAGTGGACTTTATAAGAGCATACTTTTCCAAAATGCGTCAAAAAACCTTGCAACTAGGTTACAAGGTTAATGACATTAATCAAAGTTAACGTATTCTTTTTGAAGTTCAAGAACTTCTTCCATTGTTGAACACTCTGTAAGGGCACGGTTAGCGTACTCTTCCATCTTAGCAGTATCCAATTTCTTCATCAAGCTACGTGTACGGAGTACAGATGTTGCTGACATAGAGAACTCATCCAAGCCCATTCCCACAAGAAGTGGAACAGCTGTTTGGTCACCAGCCATCTCACCACACATACCAGCCCATTTACCTTCAGCGTGAGCTGCCTTGATAACGTTGTTAATCAAGCGAAGGATTGATGGGTTGTATGGTTGGTAAAGGTATGAAACTTGTTCGTTCATACGGTCTGCTGCCATTGAGTATTGGATCAAGTCGTTTGTACCAATTGACATGAAGTCTACTTCTTTTGCAAATTGATCTGCAAGCATCGCTGCTGCAGGGATTTCAATCATGATACCAACTTGGATATCATCCGCAACTGCAACACCTTCTGCAAGAAGGTTTGCTTTTTCTTCTTCATAAACTGCTTTAGCTGTACGGAATTCTTTCAAGAGCGCAACCATTGGGAACATGATACGCAATTGACCATGAACAGAGGCACGAAGAAGGGCACGGATTTGTGTACGGAACATTGCATCTCCAGTTTCAGAAATAGAGATACGGAGGGCACGGAATCCAAGGAATGGGTTCATTTCATGTGGCATATCAAAGTAAGGAAGTTCCTTATCTCCACCGATATCCATTGTACGAACAACCACTGGTTTACCATTCATTCCCTCAAGAACAGCCTTATATGCTTCATACTGCTCATCTTCAGTTGGGAAGTCTTGAGAATCCATGTACAAGAACTCTGTACGGTAAAGTCCAACAGCTTCTGCACCGTTGTTGTTAACACCTTCAACGTCTTTTGGAGTACCGATGTTAGCTGCCAACTCGAAGTGTTTACCGTCAGCAGTCACTGTTTGAGCATCTTTCAAAAGTGCCCATTCAGCTTTTTGTTTAGCATAAGCCTCACCAGCTGCTTTAAATTCTGCCGCTTGTTCATCTGTTGGGTTGATAATCACTTCACCAGTAATTCCGTTAACGGCAAGGATATCGCCGTCTTTCACTACTTCAGTGATGTTATTTGTTCCCAATACAGCTGCAATTTCAAGTGTACGTGCCATGATAGCTGAATGGCTTGTACGTCCACCGATATTTGTTACAAAAGCTTTTACAAAGTTTTTGTCCAATTGAGCTGTATCAGATGGTGTCAAGTCATGCGCAATTACGATTACTTCTTCATTGATAGAAGCTGGGTTTGGCAATTTCTTACCAAGAAGGTTTGCCAATACACGTTTTGTCACGTCGCGGATATCCGCTGCACGTTCTTGCATGTATGGGTTGTCTTCCATACCTTCAAAGATAGTGATGAACATGTCAGTCACTTCTTTAAGACCTGCTTCTGCATTGACTTTCTTAGCACGGATTGTTTCTTTAATCTGACCGATCAATTCTGGGTCAGAAAGAACCATCAAATGAGCGTCAAAAACTTGAGCCGCTTCCTCACCTAGCGTACCTACAGCTTTCTCGCGGATAAGAGAAAGCTCGTTTTGAGAAGCTTCAAGAGCAACATCCAAACGAGCCTCTTCTGCGTTTGTATCTTCGACTGAAACAGTCTCGAATGACAAATCCGGTTGAACGAGTAGATATGCTTTTGCAACTGCAACACCGTCAGATGCTGCGATTCCTTTAAGCATTTCTGTCATTTTCCTTATGCCAATCCTTCTTTTTCCATTGTTTCTGAGATTGCAGCGATTGCGTCATCTGCATCTGCACCTTCAGCTGAGATCGTTACGTCAGCACCTTGGCCAACACCAAGACTCATAACACCCATGATTGATTTAAGGTTAACTGATTTACCTTTGTACTCAAGAGTGATATCTGAAGCAAATTTGCTAGCAGTTTGCACCAACAATGTTGCTGGACGTGCGTGAATACCTGTTTCTGCCACTACGTGGAAATCTTTAGAAGCCATAGTTTGACTCTCCTTTTGTTCTTTCTTTTTTGAGTTATATTTGATAACCCTTACAATTTGGTATTATATCATCTTCTAGGATTTTTTTCAAGTATTTTATGGGATTTATTCGATTTCCTTTTCAGATAAGTTGCAGAAAATCTTCTAGTAAACTTGTGAAAACACAGTATATAGTTTCTTTAAAAACGATTTATAGGATAATCATTGCTGTTTTATAAAACAAACACTACATATTGTGTTTTGTGAGCTTGACTAGAAAAACAGACCACTATATTTAGTTTTAAATCATTGACAAAAATTTATTTTCTGATATACTAGGATAGAACTAAATTTTAAAGAGGAGTTACACAATGGTAACCGTTTATTCTAAAAACAACTGTGTTCAATGTAAGATGACCAAGCGTTTCTTGGACAGTAATAATGTCGCTTATCGTGAAATCAATCTTGATGAGCAACCTGAGTACATCGATCAGGTTAAAGAGCTCGGTTTCAGCGCAGCTCCTGTTATCCAAACACCAACTGAAGTCTTTTCAGGTTTCCAACCAGGAAAACTGAAACAATTAGCATAATCTTAGTACACCATCCAGAAGAAACTGCTTCTAGGGCTAACTTAGAAGCCTTTCTTTTGTAATTAGATAAGGGAAATTTTATGGGATTAAAACATCTTGAGGACGTGACTTACTTCCGTCTCAATAACGAAATCAACCGTCCTGTCAATGGACAAATCATGCTTCATAAAGATAAGGAAGCCTTGGATGCTTTCTTTAAAGAAAATGTAGTTCCAAACACTATGGTTTTTGATTCAATCAAAGATAAAATCAACTACCTCATTGACCACAACTACATCGAAACAGCTTTTATCAAGAAATACCGTCCAGAATTCTTGGAAGAATTGTCTCAATTTATTAAAGAACAAAACTTCCAATTCAAGTCGTTCATGGCTGCCTATAAATTTTACAATCAATACGCCTTAAAGACTAACGATGGGGAATATTATCTTGAAAGTATGGAAGACCGTGTCTTCTTTAACGCCCTTTATTTCGCTGATGGGAATGAAGCTGTTGCAATCGATATTGCAAATGAAATCATCCATCAACGCTACCAACCAGCTACTCCTTCCTTCTTGAATGCTGGACGTGCTCGTCGTGGAGAATTGGTATCTTGCTTCTTGATCCAAGTCACTGATGATATGAACTCTATCGGACGTTCTATCAACTCTGCCCTTCAACTTTCACGTATCGGTGGTGGTGTGGGAATTACCCTCAGCAACCTTCGTGAAGCTGGTGCACCTATCAAAGGCTATGAAGGAGCCGCTTCTGGTGTCGTTCCTGTTATGAAGCTTTTCGAAGATAGCTTCTCTTACTCTAACCAATTGGGGCAACGTCAAGGTGCTGGTGTTGTTTACCTCAATGTCTTTCACCCAGATATCATCGCCTTCCTTTCAACTAAGAAAGAAAACGCCGATGAAAAAGTTCGTGTAAAGACTCTTTCACTTGGTGTCGTGGTACCAGATAAATTCTACGAATTGGCTCGTAAAAATGAAGAAATGTACCTCTTCAGCCCTTACTCTGTAGAAAAAGAATACGGTGTGCCATTCAACTACATCGATATTACTGAAAAATACGATGAATTGGTGGCAAATCCAAACATCCGTAAGACAAAAATTAAGGCCCGTGATTTGGAAACTGAAATTTCTAAATTGCAACAAGAATCTGGCTACCCTTATGTAGTCAACATTGATACGGCTAACCGTGCAAATCCTGTTGATGGAAAGATTATCATGAGTAACTTGTGTTCTGAAATTCTTCAAGTTCAAGAACCAAGCTTGATCAACGATGCTCAAGAATATCTCCAAATGGGTACTGATATCTCATGTAACCTTGGTTCAACAAACGTTGTCAACATGATGACTTCACCTGACTTTGGTCGTTCTATCCGTGCTATGGTTCGTGCCCTTACTTTCGTTACAGATAGTTCACATATCGTAGCTGTACCTACTATCGACCATGGAAATAGCCAAGCTCATACCTTTGGTCTTGGTGCAATGGGGCTTCACAGCTACCTTGCCCAACAATTGATTGAATATGGATCGCCTGAGTCTGTTGAATTTACAAGCATCTACTTTATGCTTATGAACTACTGGACCTTGGTTGAGTCAAACAATATTGCGCGTGAACGTGGTATTACCTTCCATAACTTTGAAAAATCAGATTATGCTAAGGGAAGCTACTTTGACAAGTATATTACAGGCGAGTTTGTTCCAAAATCAGACCGTGTTAAAGAACTTTTCAAAGATGTCTTTATCCCAAGTGCTGATGACTGGGCTGAACTTCGCGACAAGGTTCAAGCAGATGGTCTTTACCACCAAAACCGCCTTGCTGTAGCGCCAAATGGCTCTATCAGCTATATCAACGACGTTTCTGCTTCTATCCACCCGATTACGCAACGTATCGAAGAACGTCAAGAAAAGAAAATCGGTAAAATCTACTACCCTGCTGCTGGCTTGTCAACAGAAACCATTCCTTACTACACTTCTGCTTACGACATGGATATGCGTAAGGTGATTGATGTATACGCTGCTGCTACTGAGCACGTGGACCAAGGACTTTCACTTACTCTCTTTATGCGTAGTGACATTCCAAAAGGACTTTACGAATGGAAGAAAGAAAACAAACAAACGACACGTGACTTGTCTATCCTTCGTAACTATGCCTTTAACAAGGGAATCAAGTCTATCTACTACGTCCGTACCTTTACAGACGACGGTGGAGAAGTCGGTGCTAACCAATGTGAAAGCTGTGTGATTTAATCTTTGCTTGAGGAAACTACATTTTCTCAAATTAGTGATTCATTCACCCTGCTAAACTAAACTGGAATAAGCATCTATACTATGGAAAAACACAAAAGTCGGACTTCCGACTTTTTGTGCGATACTCCTCTAGAATTATGATAAAATAAAATAATTGTGAGTTCGCAATACTAAACACAGAAAGAGATTTCAAAATGGAAACTTACTACAAAGCCATTAACTGGAATGCCATCGAAGATGTCATCGACAAATCAACTTGGGAAAAGTTGACGGAGCAATTCTGGCTCGATACACGTATTCCCTTGTCAAATGACTTGGATGACTGGAGAAAGCTATCAAATGTAGAAAAAGACTTGGTAGGAAAAGTCTTTGGTGGTTTAACCCTTCTCGACACTATGCAATCTGAAACTGGGGTTCAAGCCCTTCGCGCGGACATCCGTACACCACATGAGGAAGCTGTTTTCAATAACATCCAATTTATGGAATCTGTCCACGCTAAATCTTACTCATCAATCTTCTCTACCTTAAATACTAAGGCTGAGATTGAAGAAATTTTCGAATGGACTAATACCAATCCTTACCTACAAAAGAAGGCTGAGATTGTCAACGAAATCTACCTAAACGGTAGCCCACTTGAAAAGAAAGTTGCCAGCGTCTTTCTTGAAACCTTCCTCTTCTACTCTGGTTTCTTCACTCCCCTCTACTATCTCGGTAACAACAAACTAGCCAACGTTGCGGAAATCATCAAATTAATTATTCGTGATGAGTCTGTTCACGGAACCTACATCGGATATAAATTCCAACTTGGTTTTAATGAATTACCTGAAGAAGAGCAAGAAAAGCTAAAAGAATGGATGTACGACCTACTCTATACTCTTTATGAAAATGAAGAAGGCTACACAGAAAGTCTCTATGATGGTGTTGGTTGGACGGAAGAAGTCAAAACCTTCCTTCGCTACAATGCTAACAAGGCACTCATGAACCTGGGTCAAGATCCACTCTTCCCAGATTCAGCTGATGATGTCAACCCAATCGTTATGAACGGTATTTCAACAGGAACATCCAACCACGACTTCTTCTCTCAAGTCGGAAATGGTTACCTTCTTGGTGAAGTTGAAGCTATGCAAGACGATGACTACAACTACGGTTTGGACTAATTCAATTATCCCAGAACTGATAACAAATATCATGGCTTGTTTAAAACAACCATGATATTTTTGTTTTTGTTTTCTTTTGTTTTTTAAATTGATTGATTGAACACTTTATGATAAAATAGTAATAGAAATAGAGGTGATAAGGATGTTAAAGCAGGAAAAACTAGATAATATTCTAAAAACAGTAAATACAAAGGGAACTATTACTGTAAAAGAAATTATGACTCGCTTGGATGTATCAGATATGACTGCTAGACGCTACTTACAAGAGTTAGCTGACAAAGATTTACTTGTTCGTGTGCACGGTGGAGCTGAAAAAATTCGTACAGGCTCCATTTTAAACAATGAACGTTCCAATATTGAAAAACAAAGCTTACAGATTGCAGAAAAACAAGAAATCAGCCGTTTTGCAGGCCATTTAATCGATGAAGGAGAAACCATTTTTATTGGTCCAGGGACAACCTTGGAATCGTTTGCCCGTGAACTTCCAATCGATAATATTCGTGTTGTAACAAACAGTTTACCAGTCTTTCTCATCTTAAACGAACGAAAACTAACAGATTTGATTTTAATCGGTGGAAACTATCGCTCTATTACTGGAGCATTTGTGGGAACACTAACCTTGCAAAACTTAGCCAATCTCCAATTTTCTAAAGCTTTCGTAAGCTGTAATGGTATTAAAGACAATGCGATTGCAACCTTTAGTGAAGAGGAAGGGGAATCTCAACGCATCGCCCTCAACAATTCCAATAAAAAATACTTACTAGCTGACAATAGTAAGTTCAATAAATTTGATTTCTATACCTTCTACAATATCTCTGATATTGATACCATCGTTTCAGATTCTAAACTGAGCAAAGCAACCTTTGAACAACTTTCAAAACAAACAAAAATTATTCTTTCTAAACCATAAAACTGAGGATTGATAAAATTTAAAATGCGTCATATCAAGAAAATAGGAATCTTGATATGACGCATTTTTTGATGAAGATTTTTACAAAGAGTTTCCTAGATTCTTTATGATTATTGAAACGGCATAAAATCTGAATCAAAGGAGATATTATCCCGTTCTTCAGGACTGATAAAATTTAAAAAGATATTTTTAAATTCTTCTAGCTCATAGTCTGAATGACAAATCCATTCTTTACCAGTAGAGACATACCATTTCCCAAGTTTTTTCAGCTCCTCATTAGTCAAACAAGGTATTTGAGAACATTTATCAAAATTGATAATATAAACTTTTTCATAAATAGATTGGATAAAATCTTTGAACATCGTTTTGCCTCACTAAAATTCTATATCTAATTACTAATTCTACTAGTCTATAATCTGACTTTCCGCTACTTTCTTGTACCAGTGAGCTGATTTCTTCGGATAACGTTCTTGAGTTTCAAAGTCTACATAGAAGAGACCGTAACGTTTCTCATACCCATTTGACCATGAGAAGACATCCATTAATGACCAAATGAAGTAACCTTTTACATTAGCACCATCTGCAATCGCATCAGACAAGACCTCTAAGTGTTGCTTCACGTAATCAATACGGCCATCATCGTAAACAGTGTTATCAACGAACTCATCTTTATACCCGAGACCATTTTCAGTGATGTAAATCTTCTTGTAGTTCGGATAATCTTTCTTCACGCGCATGATTTGGTCATACAAACCTTGAGGGTAGATAATCCAATCCCAATCCGTACGTGGTACATAATCCGGAGCTACACGACGACCAACACCTTTAATTTGGTATTTAGAGCTTCCTTTTTCACCCTTACCATTATGGATGATTTCAGTTTCTCCATCAAAGGCTTCCATCCAGTCACTCATATAGTAATTAATTCCAAGGAAGTCATTCAAGTCTTTTGCGGCTTCTAATACTTCGAAATCTTCTTCACGAAGATCTAAGCTACCACCATTGACTGATAAGATATGGTTGACACCTTCCATGGTTTCAGCTGAATAGCGACCTAGATAAGTTGCATCTAGGATAAATTTATTGTGAATGATATCTTCTAACTCTGCTGCACGAACATCTGCTGGATTTTTAGGATCCAAAGGATACTTGGTTGGCAGAGCGTGAACAACACCAATTTCACCTTTATATCCTTTATCTTTATATAGCTTTACAGCATGTGCATGAGAAACCATCATATTGTGGTGAGATTGGAAGACTTTGGCAAGGTCGTACTGAATACCTGGAGGGAATTTCCCAACCAAGTATTGACCATCACCGATTGGTCCGATTTCATTGAAGGTTGTCCAATAGTTTACTTCTGGAAATTCTTCAAAACAGAAGGCAGCGTAATCTACAAAGTGTTCGATATTTTCACGGTTTAAGAAGTCGCCATTTGAGTGGAGAGCTTCTGGTGTGTCAAAGTGGTGAAGAGTTACAAAGGGCTCAACGTGACGTTTGTGACACTCTGCAAATAGATTATGATAAAATTCAACACCTTTAGCATTTACTTGGCCGTAACCAGTCGGGAAGATACGTGACCAAGCAATAGAAATTCGAATACCATTGACACCATACTCTTCTGCTAGCTTTAGGTCAACTGGATATCGATTGTAAAAATCACTGGCTGGTTCTGCAGTGTACCAGTAGTTATCTTCAAGATACTTATCCCACGCAACTGGTCCTTTACCATCAGTATGCGTAGCACCTTCTGCTTGATAAGCAGCTGTTGCGCCACCAAAAATAAAGTCTTTTGGTAATGTTTTTGTCATTTTTTTCACCTATTTCTTGATTTAAATAAAGTAAAAGTGAGAGGAGAGGAGTCAGTGAGCCATCCTTCTCCATCTCACTTCTTGTAGCAAGTCACCGAATTGTGACATGAGGAGGTAAAAACGATATCTTTTTACCGACGAATTAATAAGGCGATTAGGAAAGTCGCCATAGAGATTTCCGTAACGAGAGGAAACTATTTCATAGTCCCTATTATTAATCGAATTGTGACATGAGGAGGTAAAAACGATATCTTTTTACCGAAGAATTAACAAGGCGATTAGG
>NZ_AEDV01000039.1 GCF_000148545.1 Streptococcus mitis SK597
TGCCATCTGATGATACAACACGTGAGCCTGAAGTAGTCACTTCAAATTCTCAACCAGTTTCATCAGAGAATAATGTACTGAAACAAAATGATTCTGAAAGTCATGCCACATTACCAAATACTGGTACCAAAGAAGATCGTGCTGCAGGTGCACTAGGAATTCTTTCCCTTCTTGGAGCATTTGGTTTACTATTTGCTAAAAAGAAGAAAGATGATGAAGAGGAAGCATAAGTAGAAAATCTCATTTAATCTCCAGATTAGGAACTATCAGCGAGTTCTCTAATCTGGAGATTTTTTTCAATATGCTTCGTTATTGGGCAGTTACGATAATATAGTAAATTGAAACTGGAATAGTACGACATAAATTCTTAACTATTGTTAGAAATTTGATTTTATAGCAGATTAAAACTAGTATAGTATACAACTGCTGCTAAAATATTTCTAGAAATTAATTTGATTTCTTTAATAAATTTGTTCACATCTTATTTCGACTTACTATACTTCATAGTTGTTTATTTTTAAAAAAGTATATTATAATGAAGCTATGGCATATAGTAATGATTTTAAACGACGAGCATTATATCACATCAAAGAGGAACACAGACATGGCGAGGCTTTCGCATAGTCTGTCATTCGTGAGATCTATGAAGAAACAGGATTGACTATCCAAAATCCGCAACTGGTAGGCATTAAAAATTGGCCACTAGATACAGGTGGGCGCTATATTGTCATTTGTTATAAGGCGACTGAGTTTACTGGAACTCTTCAATCTTCAGAAGAGGGAGAAGTTTCTTGGGTGCAAAAAGACCAGATTCCAAACTTGGATCTGGCCTATGATATGCTACCCTTGATGGAGATGATGGAAGATCCTGACAAATCTGAATTTTTCTACCCTCGCCGTACAGAAGACGATTGGGAAAAGAAAATTTTCTAATCCTTTACTAAATAACCTAGCTGATCCAAGGCCTCCTCGATATAGTGGAGGTCTTGTTGAGTTTCGGCTTCGACTAGGTGGTAATGGATGCCATCTGTCAATTCAGATAGAGGTCTAAAGTCAGAATGCTCGACTTGTTCTAGAAAATGTTGCACATCTCTGCGGCAAGACAGTTTCAGCAAGGTTTCAATTTCTCCATAGACGGGATGGTCAATCAAGGTGTTTTGAACACGCCCTCCATTATCAACGATAGCGAGGAGCTCCTGCCCGATTTCTTCAACTTCATGTTTGACTTTGAAAAGTTTGTGGACGTATGGATTGACATCAACTTGCTTATAGACGTAGCCACGATTAGTGGATAGGATAGGAGCGCCATCGGCTCTCAAAATTGCAATGTCCTGTACAATGACCTGACGCGTGACATGAAAATGTTCAGCCAAACTTTGGCCATTGAGGGCTTTAGGAGCTTCTTTCAAGAGTTGGAGCAGGGCTTGTTTGCGATCTTTTGTCATAGCTTTTCCTTTTTAACGGCGTTTTCGAAGCACTTTATAGACAGCTAGTGCTAATGTATAGTCTACCATACTATGGATAATTGTGCCAAATCCAACTAGCACAAATAGAACATAAAACATATTTTCTACATTGGTACCAGAAGTTGCATAAAAAACGACACAGGCCAATACTTCAGCAAGGGCATGAACAACAGCCAAAACAAAGTTGAAAATCCAGGAAGCTTTTGGTTTATCTAGGGTATCGGGGAATTTTTGTAGGTAAAGAGCTCCCAAAGTCCCAAAAAAGATATGGGAAAAAGCTCTAAATACGATAACCATAGGATAGCCAGCCATCAAAAATCCAAAACTAGAGGCTAGGATGACAAAAACAGCCATCAAGGGCGATAAGAACATGGCAATAAAAATAGCGATGTGGCTTCCCAAAGTGTAAGAAGCAGGTGGAATGACAATCTTAAAAGGCATAACAATTGGAATCAAAATCGCAATAGCTGTTAAGAGGGCAGTCATTGTCATAAATTGTGTCTTTTTCCGTGTATTCATAAGAATCTCCTTTTTAACTGTATATACACTAGTATGGTACAACAAACAGGACAATAAAGCAAGGATTTACTTAGGTCTATAAGTCATTTTTTTAATTAAAGACTCGTAAACATTTCACTAAAAACACAAACTACATCAAACAAAATCTCCACCTTCAGGTTTGAAAGCGGAGATTTTTTTATTTCTTCAAGGTTTGTAGTCGTGGAACAATGGCTAGGGTTAGAACTGCGGAAATGACTAATTCAGCAATTGAGTTTGTTGAGATAACAGTTGCTAGGAGTTTTTGGATATTACCATCAAAAACATTTCCAAAAAGGTAGAAAATTCCACCAAGTACAAAGACTGTGTTGGTAAGTGAACCAAGGGCACCAGCTAAAATCAGGCCAGTCTTGTTTTTCATTAGTTTATAGACTAGATAAGGAGTCAAACCAATCAAAATACGTGGGACGATGGCAATGATAGCTGAGTAAATGTTACCGTTTGGTACAAATGGCGAGAAGAGGTAGCTTGTCGGTAGAATCGTAATTGTGTTAACGGTCAAGCTAAGTAGCCCCATCAAAAATCCAAGTGTGACTCCAACTCGTGGACCGTAAATAATGCTGGCAATAATGACAGGAATATGAACGATGGTCGGTTTGATTGGGAATGGAAAAAGGTTAAAGATAAGTGAGCTTAGAAAATGAATCACGAGCATGGTTGCAAAAAAGATAGCAATGGGTGCAATATTAGAGCGTTTTTTCATCGAGAGTTTCCTTTATTCTTTCTAAAATAATTGTGAGGTCAGCTAAGGCTCCTCGTCCGTGGTCTCCACAAGCTAGTAGGGATTCCTTAGGAGCAATCAGCTGATAGCCGTAGGTTTCTAATGTTTTCAGATTAGCCTGAGTTGCAGGATGGTCATACATTTTTGTATTCATAGCAGGAGCTATTAGTTTGGGAATATGACTTGGCAAGGCTAAAGCTGTACTGGTCACCATGTTGTCCGCAAAACCAAGGGCTAGTTTTGCGATAGTGTTAGCAGTTGCAGGGGCCACGATAAATAAATCTGCCTTTTTTCCAAGTTCGATATGATTGACTTGAGCAGGATAGGGTTCCTTCATGACATCCAAGTGGACAGGATTCTGTGATAAGACCTGTAGTGTCAAAGGTTGGATAAACTCTGTAGCAGCCTGAGTCATTAAAACAGTAACTTGATGCCCTTGTTTTTTTAGAGAACTGACTAAATCTGCCGACTTGTAAGAGGCGATTGAGCCCGTTACAGCCAAGAGAATGTTTGCCATAGCTTTCCTTTCTATGAATGATAGGCTTGAATCTTTTCAAGGAGGAGTTTTGCAATTTCTTCTTTAGTTTGGACTGTTTGAAGCTGATCTTTTTCAACAAAGATAGCTCTGTGCTGCTTTGCTGAGATTTGAGTCAGGTCATTTGCGATAATCAAGTCTGCTTGGTTCTTGATAAGACTTTTTCGGGCAATCTCGATGAGATAATCCTCAGAGACATCAACCAGCAGTTTGAAACCAATCAGATGAATAGCAGGATTCCATTCCTTGATTAGAGAGATGATTTTTGGAGTCTTTTTAAGGAATAAAACCTGAATCTCATCAGTCGAAGAAATCTTTGCCTGATGATTCTGCTTGCTTAAAAATTCTTCCAAATTAGAGCTACCCTGAACCTCCTCAAGCCCCGTCATATAAACAGGAGTGTAATCGGACACAGCCATTGAGTGGATCAAGACCTGATAATCCTTAACACGTTCTTGCATTTCCAGTAGAAGGTCCTTGGTATTGTTAATTTCTCGAATGCTTAGGTTGGGATGGGCTTCTGGCTTCAGAGCTCGTTTTGTCGTAATTAAACAAACTTCATGCCCTGCAGCAAGCAAGGTTTCTGTGATGATTTTCCCCAAGCGACCTGTAGAATGGTTAGTGATAGAGCGGACGCTATCAATAGCTTCACTGGTACCGCCCGATGTAACTAAAATTTTCATAGCACTATTGTACACAAAAATAAACGGTAAGTAAAATGAAAGTGATAAAATTTTGGTAAAAGGAAAGAATATAGTTTTAAACTATAAAGCCATATAAAATTTAAGAAAGAACTCTAAAAACCTTAAAAACAGGGATATTTACGAACGTTTAGAGAGTTTTGGGATGTTAAAAATCTTGTTTTGTGTTATAATGAATTATCATATAAGAGGTTAGAGGAGTTTTGAATGAAAACAGATATTGAAATCGCACAGAGTATTGAGTTGAAGCCAATCGTTGATGTTGTAGAGAAACTTGGTATTTCTTACGATGATTTGGAGTTGTATGGAAAGTACAAGGCTAAGCTCAGCTTTGATAAAATTCGTGCAGTTGAGAGCAATCCAGTTGGGAAATTGATTTTGGTTACTGCCATCAACCCAACGCCAGCAGGTGAAGGAAAATCAACTATTACTATTGGTCTTGCGGACGCCTTGAACAAGATTGGCAAGAAAACGATGATTGCTATCCGCGAACCATCTCTTGGTCCAGTAATGGGTATCAAGGGTGGTGCCGCTGGTGGTGGTTACGCTCAAGTTCTGCCAATGGAAGACATCAACCTCCACTTTACTGGAGACATGCATGCCATTACAACTGCCAACAATGCGCTTTCTACCTTGATTGACAACCACTTGCACCAAGGAAATGAGCTTGGAATTGACCAACGCCGTATCCTTTGGAAACGTGTTGTGGACTTGAACGACCGTGCTCTTCGCCATGTGACCGTTGGACTTGGTGGCCCTCTAAATGGTATTCCACGTGAGGATGGCTTTGATATTACAGTTGCTTCAGAAATCATGGCAATTCTTTGCTTGGCAACAGACATCGAGGACTTGAAACGCCGTTTGGCTAATATCGTTATCGGTTATCGCTATGACCGTACGCCTGTTTCTGTAGGTGATTTGCAGGTTGAAGGTGCCTTAGTATTGATTTTGAAGGATGCTATTAAGCCAAACTTGGTTCAGACAATTTACGGTACACCTGCCTTTGTGCACGGTGGTCCATTTGCCAATATTGCTCACGGATGTAACTCTGTCTTGGCAACTACAACAGCTCTTCACTTGGCTGATTACACAGTTACTGAAGCTGGTTTTGGTGCAGACCTTGGTGCTGAGAAATTCCTTGATATTAAGACACCAAACTTGCCAACATCTCCAGATGCAGTAGTTATTGTTGCAACTCTTCGTGCCCTTAAGATGAATGGTGGTGTGGCTAAAGACGCTCTTACAGAGGAAAATGTAGAAGCAGTTCGTGCTGGTTTTGCTAACTTGAAACGCCACGTTGAAAATATCCGTAAGTTCGGTATTCCAGCAGTTGTGGCTATTAACGAATTTGTATCTGATACTGAAGCAGAAATCGCAGCCTTGAAAGAACTTTGTGCCTCAATCGATGTACCAGTTGAACTAGCAAGTGTCTGGGCTGATGGTGCAGAAGGTGGAGTAGCACTTGCCGAAACAGTTATAAAGACTATCGCTGAAAACCCATCTAACTATAAACGTTTGTATGACAATGACCTTTCTGTCCAAGAAAAGATTGAAAAGATTGTTACTGAAATCTACCGTGGTAGCAAAGTGAACTTTGAGAAGAAAGCTCAAACACAAATCGCTCAAATCGTTCAAAACGGTTGGGACAAATTGCCAATCTGTATGGCTAAGACCCAGTATAGTTTCTCAGACAATCCAAATGCACTTGGAGCACCAGAAAACTTTGAAATTACCATTCGCGAATTGGTGCCAAAATTAGGTGCAGGCTTTATCGTTGCCTTAACTGGTGATGTCATGACCATGCCAGGCCTTCCAAAACGACCAGCAGCCCTCAACATGGATGTTGAAAGTGATGGAACAGTTCTAGGTTTGTTCTAGTATATTGAGAGATATAGAATTATGGAAAAAAATTTGAAAGAAATATTGTCACAATTTGATTCAACTAAAAATAATTACGAGAGACTTTTAGAATATATTGAAGCCACAATTAAAAGTCTTATGGAAAATGAAAAAATACAAATTCATGAAATTAAAGGAAGGATTAAAGATAGAGAAAGTTTAAGCAAAAAAATTGAAACTAAAGACTATAAATATTCCAGTTTGTCAGAAATAACTGATATTTGTGGAATTAGAATTATCACATATTTTTCGGACGATGTAGATAAAATTGCTTCTTTACTTGAAGAGGAATTTGATTTAGATCAGGACAATTCTATTGATAAACGAAAAACTCAAGATCCTACTAAATTTGGCTATGTATCTTTACACTATATTTTAAAATTAGGAGGAAGTAGAGCAGGATTAACTGAAAATATTAATTATAAAGAATTAAAATTTGAAGTTCAGATAAGGACTATTTTGCAGCATGCTTGGGCGGAGATAGAACATGACTTTGGATATAAATCTGATCAAGATGTTCCTGAAAAAATTAGAAGAAGATTTTCAAGATTAGCTGGTTTAATTGAGTTAGCTGACGATGAATTCATGGAAATTAAACGATATGAAAAGGAATATACTAATAGAGTTGAAGAAGGATTCAAAGAGAATTCTAAAAGTATAAAAATTGATTCTATAAGTATTTCAGCCTTATTAGAAAGTGAATCTTATATCAACTTTATTGAAGAAAATTATGATCAACATAATATAGAAATTAGGTATCCTGGTGGAAAATTTAAAGATGATAGAATTTCTAAAATTGTCAATTATTGTGAACAATTAGGTATTAAAACGATTGATGAATTAGAAAGTAAGTTCAAAAGTGAATTTCCAAATTACTTTAGTAGATGGATTGAAGAAAAAAATAACTATTTTTATACTTGGAATACTACACCTTTACTAGAGGTTCTTTATAATTTAAATAATTCAACTAGATAATCACGTTAAGTATTGTGAGAAGTCCCATCTATATTCGGATGGGATTTTGCTATTTGTCTAGTCTCTGTAAAATTTCTATTTTTCCTGATTTCTGATATAATAGAAATATTGACTTCAAGAGTAAGGAAGAGAAGATGAACGCATTATTAAATGGAATGAATGACCGTCAGGCTGAGGCGGTGCAAACGACAGAAGGTCCCTTGTTGATCATGGCAGGGGCTGGTTCTGGAAAGACCCGTGTTTTGACCCACCGTATCGCTTATTTGATTGATGAAAAGCTGGTCAATCCTTGGAATATCTTGGCCATTACCTTTACCAACAAGGCTGCGCGTGAGATGAAGGAGCGTGCTTATAGCCTCAATCCAGCTACTCAGGACTGTCTGATTGCGACCTTCCACTCCATGTGTGTTCGTATTTTGCGTCGGGATGCGGATCATATTGGCTACAACCGTAATTTTACTATTGTCGATCCTGGTGAACAACGAACTCTCATGAAACGCATTCTCAAACAGTTGAACTTGGATCCTAAAAAATGGAATGAACGAACTATTTTGGGGACCATTTCCAATGCCAAGAATGATTTGATTGATGATGTGGCTTATGCTGCCCAAGCTGGTGATATGTATACGCAAATCGTGGCCCAGTGTTATACAGCGTATCAGAAGGAGCTGCGTCAGTCGGAGTCGGTTGACTTTGATGATTTGATTATGCTGACCTTGCGTCTCTTTGATCAAAATCCTGATGTCTTGACCTACTACCAGCAGAAATTTCAGTACATCCATGTTGATGAGTACCAAGATACCAACCATGCCCAGTATCAACTGGTCAAACTCTTGGCTTCCCGTTTTAAAAATATCTGTGTGGTTGGGGATGCGGACCAGTCTATCTACGGCTGGCGTGGTGCTGATATGCAGAATATCTTGGACTTTGAAAAGGATTATCCCCAAGCCAAGGTTGTTTTGTTGGAGGAGAATTATCGATCAACCAAAACCATTCTCCAAGCGGCCAACGAGGTTATTAAAAACAATAAAAACCGCCGTCCTAAGAATCTCTGGACTCAAAACGCTGATGGGGAGCAAATCGTTTACTATCGTGCCGATGACGAGCTGGATGAGGCTGTATTTGTAGCCAGAACTATCGATGAACTTGGTCGGAGTCAAAACTTCCTTCACAAGGATTTTGCAGTTCTCTATCGTACAAATGCCCAGTCTCGTACTATTGAGGAAGCTCTGCTCAAATCTAACATCCCTTATACCATGGTTGGAGGAACCAAGTTCTACAGCCGTAAGGAAATCCGAGATATTATCGCTTATCTCAACCTCATTGCTAATTTGAGTGACAATATCAGTTTTGAACGTATTATCAACGAACCTAAACGTGGAATTGGTCCAGGTACAGTTGAGAAAATCCGTGATTTTGCCAATACTCAAGAGATGTCTATGTTAGATGCTTCAGCAAACATCATGTTGTCTGGCATCAAAGGAAAAGCAGCCCAGTCTATTTGGGATTTTGCCAATATGATTCTGGATCTGCGTGAACAACTGGACCACTTAAGCATTACTGAGTTGGTTGAGTCGGTACTAGAAAAAACAGGTTATGTTGATATTCTCAATGCTCAAGCGACCTTAGAAAGCAAGGCTCGGGTTGAAAATATCGAAGAGTTCCTTTCTGTGACGAAAAACTTTGATGATACCTCTGATGTGGCAGAAGAAGAAACTGGTCTGGACAAATTGAGTCGTTTTTTAAATGACTTGGCCTTGATTGCAGACACAGATTCAGGTAGTCAGGAGACATCAGAAGTGACCTTGATGACCCTGCATGCTGCCAAAGGTCTCGAGTTTCCAGTTGTCTTTTTGATTGGGATGGAAGAAAATGTCTTTCCACTTAGTCGTGCGGCTGAAGATCCAGATGAATTAGAAGAAGAGCGCCGTCTAGCCTATGTAGGTATCACGCGTGCAGAGAAAATCCTCTATCTGACAAATGCCAACTCACGCCTGCTTTTTGGTCGTACCAACTATAACCGTCCGACTCGTTTTATTAACGAAATCAGTTCAGACTTGCTTGAGTATCAAGGATTGGCCCGTCCAGCCAATACAAGCTTTAAGGCATCTTATAGCAGTGGTGGGGTTGCCTTGGGTCAAGGTATGAGTCTTGCCCAGGCTCTTCAAGACCGTAAACGCAGTGTGGCTCCAAAAACTATCCAGTCAAGCGGTCTCCCATTTGGTCAATTTACAGCTGGAGCAAAATCAGCGTCTAGTGAAGCAAATTGGTCCATTGGTGACATTGCTCTCCACAAGAAATGGGGAGAGGGAACTGTTCTGGAAGTTTCAGGTAGTGGTGCTACGCAGGAGTTGAAAATCAATTTCCCAGAGGTTGGCCTGAAAAAACTTTTAGCTAGTGTAGCCCCAATTGAGAAAAAAATCTAACTTTTCATCCTTCTCACGAATAATAAAGTGAGGAGGATTTTTATGTACAGTATTTCATTCCAAGAAGATTCACTATTGCCAAGAGAAAGACTTGCCCAAGAAGGAGTGGAAGCACTCAGTAACCAAGAGTTGCTAGCTATTTTACTCAGGACTGGAACACGTCAGGCCAGTGTTTTTGAAATTGCCCAGAAAGTCTTGAATAATCTTTCAAGCCTAACGGATTTAAAAAAAATGACCCTGCAGGAATTGCAGAGTCTGTCTGGTATCGGGCGAGTTAAGGCCATAGAATTACAAGCTATGATTGAACTGGGCCATCGTATTCACAAGCACGAAACCCTTGAGATGGAAAGTATTCTCAGCAGTCAAAAGTTGGCCAAGAAGATGCAACAGGAATTGGGGGACAAAAAACAAGAGCACCTGGTGGCGCTCTATCTCAATACTCAAAATCAAATCATTCATCAACAGACCATTTTTATCGGTTCTGCAACTCGTAGTATCGCTGAGCCGCGAGAGATTCTTCACTATGCTATCAAGCATATGGCGACTTCTCTCATATTGGTTCACAATCATCCTTCGGGAGCGGTAGCCCCTAGCCGAAATGATGATCATGTCACTAAACTTGTTAAAGAAGCCTGCGACCTGATGGGAATTGTCCTCTTGGACCATTTGATTGTCTCTCACTCCAGTTATTTTAGCTATCGTGAAAAGACAGATTTAATCTAAAGTTCATTAACGATATAGTCAAAGAGGTTTTTATCTTTGGGACGATTTTCAAAAAGAAACTCTGGATGCCATTGGACACCGAGAAAGGCAACATCATCCGTACTCATGACAGCCTCAATGATACCATCTTTAGGATCATGAGCTGCAATCTTTAAGTTAGGTGCTAAATCCTTGATACTCTGGTGATGGAAGGAGTTGATATGGGAGATTTCTCCATAGATTTCTCGGAGAACAGTATCTGGTTCTGTCACCAAGCGTTGGGTTGTGTACTCAGCCGAACAATTCTGCCAATGGTCTTCTATATCTTGGTACAAAGTTCCACCCATGGCAACGTTAAAGAGTTGTGTTCCACGGCAGACAGAAAAAATTGGCTTTTTCTGTTTAATAGCTTCCTTGATGAGGGCCAGTTCAAAGATATCCCTTTGAAGGTGGTAGTCATCGCTATCAATGGTTTTTGGTTCACCATAGAATTTTGGATCAACATTTTGCCCACCTGTCAAGATGAGCTTGTCAATCATACTGATATAGTGGCAGGCCATTTCTTGATCACCAATCGGTAGGATGATGGGAATCCCTCCAGCGTCTTTAACGCCTTCAACAAAGCCTTTTGCTGCGTAGCTCATCATGATGTCATCATCTGGATGAGTTTTTTCGTTTCCTGTAATCCCTATAACTGGTTTTTTCATAAAATGATTTTCGCTTTCTAATCCTCTTTTCGCATGAAATAGAGGAGGGTTTGGAGTTCACTTGTCAAATCAACATACTGAACGACCACGTCTTTTGGTAAATGAAGATGAACTGGTGAAAAACTGAGAATTCCTTTCACACCAGCATCTACCAAGAGATTAGCAACCTCTTGTGATTTGACGCTAGGAACGGTCAGGATAGCAGTTTTGACATCAGCATCCTTGATTTTATCCTTGATTTGAGAAATCCCGTAAATGGGAATCCCGTCAGGAGTTTGGCTACCGACTTCAGGATGGTCATCAAGGTCAAAGGCCATGATAATCTTCATCTTGTTACGCTCATGAAAGCGGTAGTGGAGAAGGGCATGGCCCATATTCCCAATTCCAACCAACATGACATTGGTAATAGAGTTATCATTGAGCAAATCGGCAAAAAATGTCATCAGTTTTTTGACATCATAGCCAAAACCACGACGACCAAGTTCACCAAAATAGGAAAAATCACGACGTACGGTCGCTGAATCAATACCGATAGCCTCTGCAATTTGTTTAGAGTTGGCACGTTCAATCTTTTCTGCATGAAATCTCTTAAAAATTCGATAGTAGAGAGAGAGTCTTTTCGCTGTAGCTTTTGGAATAGCAGACTGTTTATCTTTCACAAAATCACAACCTTTCTATTCTTCTATTTTATAGAAACATTGTGAAAAAATCAACAAAAACAAGAAAAAACTAAGAAAAATCTTAGTTTTGATGTAAAAAATCTGCATGTGATAGAAAACGGTAGAGGTCTCCGACCAGGCCCTGATAAACTTTCTGGTCCTTAAAAGTCAGAGAAGTCACATAAAGTGTATCTGGTAGGGTCACACATCCTGACAAAGCCAGCATGAGAGCCTCATAATCTTCATACTTGAGTGTACGCTCTACATGATAGCTATCCTTATAGGTCAGTTCAAACATATGGGACCTATCTTTCCGATTTTGTAAAGACACCACGTTCTACCAAGCTATCCATGAGGAAGTAGAATTTTTCCTGATGAATGTGGAGGTCTTCTGATTTGAAAATATCAACTAGACGTAGCCCAAACTTGTCAGTGATATTGATTTTAGCACCTGTAAGTTCCTTGTTAATGATGATTTTGAGTTGGAATCCCTCACCGCTGTTCGGAACTTTTTCCAAAAGGCGAGTCAATTCATAGTTGCCAACTTTTGTCTCAAAAAATGTGTTGTCCTTGAGGGTGAATTTCTTAACAGAAGGACTAAGAGCGTAGTCGTAACGACAATTTTTTAACTGAATGGTTTTTTCAAATGCCATATGGCTAACCTCCGATAATTTCTTTTAAGGTTTTTGCGAGGGTTTGTAGGTCTTCAATGGTATTTTGTGGCGACAAACTGATGCGAACGGATTCTTTCAAGCGTTCTGAATTTGCCCCGTACATGGCTTCAAGAACATGGCTGGATTGGACAATACCTGCCGTACAGGCTGAACCAGTAGAGATAGAAATTCCAGCTAAATCTAGACGAAGGAGTAAGAGGTCATTTTTCTGGCCAGGAAATCCAATATTGAGAACATAAGGGAGATGGTGTTCGCCTCTATTCAAGTAATACTGAATTCCCTCTAGCTCTGTCAGAAAGGCAGTTTCTAGATTTTGTACATGTTGAAAATGTTCTTCTTGCTGTTCTAGGTCTTTTTTTAGGGCTGCAACCATGCCTACGATGGCAGCTAAATTTTCAGTTCCTGCTCGTTTTTTCTGTTCTTGCTCTCCGCCATGAAGATAGGAATCAAAGTCCATGCTAGATGCGTAGAGAAAGCCGATTCCCTTAGGACCATGGAATTTATGGGCCGAAGCAGTGAGAAAATCAATGCCCAATTCTTCTGGCTGTATAGGGATTTTACCAATAGCCTGAACTGCATCGACATGATAGGCAGCTGGGTGTTGCTTGAGTATTTGGCCAATTTCAGCAATGGGCAGTAGGTTTCCTGTCTCATTATTAGCAAACATGGTAGAAACCAAAATCGTATCATCACGTAAGGATTCTTGGATTTGCTGGGTCGTGATCTCTTGATTTTCTGGTTGGATAATGGTTACTTCAAAACCAAAGTGTTGAACCAAGTAATCAATGGTTTCAAGGACAGCATGGTGTTCAATGGCAGTTGTGATGATATGTTTTCCTTGTTCTTGGTGACGAAGGCAGTAGCCAATGATGGCAGTATTATTGCCTTCAGTCCCACCAGAAGTGAAAAAGATATGTTGAGGTTTTGTCCCCAGTAACTGGGCTAGTTCCTGACGGGCTTCTCTCAAGAGTTTGCCAGCTTGACGACCATGACCATGGATACTAGATGGATTGCCATGGGTTTCTTGCATAACCTTGGTCATAGCTGAAATAGCAACTGCTGACATAGGAGTCGTCGCAGCATTGTCCAAATAAATCAAAGAATCACCTTATTTCTTTTTGTTGTAGGCAAAGAGTGGGCTGACTGGTTTTCTTTCGTGGATACGGACGATGGCATCACCAATTAACTCACTAGCAGTGATGTAGCATACGTTTTTAGGAGTTTTTTCTTTTGTTGCTACTGAATCGGTCACAAGAATTTCTTTAATCTTAGTATTGTCAAGAAGTTCAGCAGCACCTTCAACGAAGAGACCGTGGCTAGAAACAGCATAAATTTCTGTAGCTCCTTCACGTTCAACGATTTTAGCAGCTTCAGAGAAGGTACGCCCTGTATTTAAAATATCGTCAATCAAGATAGCTTTTTTATCTTCAACATCACCGATAATATAACCTTCGTTACGAGTTGCATCGTCTTGAGGGTAGTCGATAATGGCGATAGGAGCATCAAGATACTCAGCCAAGCTACGAGCACGTTTGACACCTGAATTTTTAGGGCTAACGACAACAACATCTGAACCAAGTAGGCCCTTATCGCAGTAATGTTTTGCAAATAGGGGAACTGTGTAGAGGTTATCGACAGGAATATCAAAGAAACCTTGCACCTGAACAGCATGTAAATCAAGCGTAAGGACACGGTCAACTCCAGCCTTAACCAGCATATTAGCAACTAGTTTAGCTGTAAGTGGCTCACGAGGTGAAGCAATGCGGTCTTGACGTGCATAGCCAAAATATGGAAGGACAACGTTGATACTGTGGGCACTTGCACGCACACAAGCGTCGACCATGATCAACAATTCCATTAGGTGGTTGTTAACAGGGAAACTTGTTGATTGGATGATGTAAACATCATAACCACGGACACTTTCTTCGATATTCACTTGGATTTCTCCGTCTGAAAATTGACGTGACGATAGTTTTCCAAGTGGGACACCAACAGCTTGAGCAATTTTCTGTGCAATCTCTTGGTTAGAGTTGAGTGCGAAAAGTTTCATGTTTTTTCTATCTGACATTATAGACCGTCCTCTGTAAACTTTATAAATCCTAGTTATATCTGTCTTACATATATGAACTAGGATTCGTGTATTTTTATCTTTTCTATTTTACCAAAAAATGGAGATTATTTCAGCTATTTTTCATACTTTTGACAAATCGAACCAATTTTGAAGGAGCTTTTTGATAAGAAATCTGATTTTTCTCTAAAAATTGTTGGAAATCCTGTTTGCCTTGCTCGTGATTTTCAACTTCAAGCTCTAATTCGTAATCTGTAATATCAAAGTACTGACTTTCATCCAGTGCCATGAGACCAATAGCTGTTTGCATTTCATAGCGAAGTGTCGTTAGACAACCAAGGATCTGCCATTCACTTGTTTTAATACCATGTTTTGCCAATTCATCAAGAACTAGCCCTTGAGGAAGTTCTTCCTTAGCCAGATAGTTCTCAGCATCTTTTAGTTGCAATTTTTGGTTGTATTCCATGTTTCCAATACTTTGTGGGACTTTGAGTGTCAACTCAGCCCAGTCTTCAAAGGTCCGAATGCGCATAGCAACTTTCTTTTCTCGCAGTTCAAAATCAAGCGTGTCGATGTAGTAATTTTTTTGAAGAACAGGAGTGACACCTGTGAACTGGTCTTTTAGACGATCATATTCATCTTTTTTCAATAGTGTTTTCAATTCAATTTCTAAATGTTTCATTTTTATAATTCATTCCTTTCGTTTCACTCAAGGCACAACACAGAATGAAAAAGTGTTGTGCTCTTTATTTTGTTTTATAATAATAGTGAGAAAGCCTATCACTACTACAAATCACGGGGAGGTGAATAAGTGAGTGGTACAGCCACTACCTCGCATTTTTATAGGTGTCATTCTTTCCATCAAGCACAAGAACTGTGACTAGGAGCACGTAAACTTATAATTGAATAAGCGACTCGTTTGTGAAAGGCAAGAATAGTCAAGGGATAGGCAGACTCAAATTTGGTGAAGGGAGACCCCTCATGTTAAAAATTATTTATCCTAATTGTTGTGGCATCGATGTGCATAAAACCTTTGTTGTAGCGGTTATTGCCATCACCGACAAGCAAGGACTCACAAGCTACCATCGAAAACGTTTCTCAACTTTTACAAATGGGTTAGTACAGCTACGAGACTGGCTAGAATACTATTCTTGCTTTGATGTCTGTAAAGAAGATTTAGAAACCATGATTCGGAAGCTCGGTCAAGAATACCAAGAACAGGTCAAGCTAATCCAAACCGTGCCTGGTTTCAAAGAGGAGCTATCTGCCCTCAGAATTGTCTCTGAAATCGGAGCTGATATGACTATCTTTGGTACTGCAGGTAAACTCTGTTCTTGGGGCGGATTAGTTCCTGCCAACAATGAAAGTGCAGGAAAGAAGTTCTCTACTCGTATTTCGAAAGGCGGTCACTATCTCAAACCTTTTCTTGTTCAAATAGCTAATGCCGTGGTTAAATCAGAGAAGCACCCTGAACTACGAAATAAATATCTCAAACTCAAGAAACGACGTGGTCATCGAAAAGCTATCATCGCTATTTGTCGCAGATTATTGGTTGCCATCTACCATGTACTTCTAAAACAGGAGAGTTATAATCCAAGATTACAAGGTCTTACAGAAATAAGAAATCCTGATAAGACAATGTCTCTTCAAGACGCTATTCGCTTCGCACAACAGCACGGATTCAACGTGCTTTAATTTTAAAATTTAGGTGTCAAAACCTCTTTTTAGTGTGCCTAAAATTAGGATAAATAAGCAATCAACTAATTTTTATTTTTTCAAACTTTACCTTTTCTTTATCGTTGAAAGCGGATTTATGGTATAATAAGCATTGTATTTATTGTATATGAATCTGGAGAAAAAATCAAAGATATTTTTGACGGATAATATGAGAACAAGGGAGAATATATGACCTTAGAATGGGAAGAATTTCTAGATCCTTACATTCAAGCTGTTGGTGAGTTAAAGATTAAACTTCGTGGTATTCGTAAGCAATATCGTAAGCAAAATAAGCATTCTCCGATTGAGTTTGTGACCGGTCGAGTCAAGCCAATTGAGAGCATCAAAGAAAAAATGGCTCGTCGTGGCATTACTTATGCGACCTTGGAACACGATTTGCAGGATATTGCTGGCTTACGTGTGATGGTCCAGTTTGTAGATGACGTCAAGGAAGTAGTGGAGATTTTGCACAAGCGTCAGGATATGCGAATCATACAGGAGCGAGATTACATTACTCATAGAAAAGCATCAGGCTATCGTTCCTATCATGTGGTAGTAGAATATACGGTTGATACCATCAATGGAGCCAAGACAATTTTGGCGGAAATTCAAATTCGTACCTTGGCCATGAATTTTTGGGCAACGATAGAACATTCTCTCAACTACAAGTACCAAGGGGATTTCCCAGATGAGATTAAGAAGCGACTGGAAATTACAGCTAGAATCGCCCATCAGTTGGATGAAGAAATGGGTGAAATTCGTGATGATATCCAAGAAGCCCAGGCACTTTTTGATCCCTTGAGCAGAAAATTAAATGACGGTGTAGGAAACAGTGACGATACAGATGAAGAATACAGGTAAACGAATTGATCTGATAGCCAATAGAAAACCGCAGAGTCAAAAGGTTTTGTATGAATTGCGAGATCGTTTGAAGAGAAATCAGTTTATACTCAATGATAGCAGTCCGGACATTGTCATTTCCATTGGTGGAGATGGCATGCTCTTGTCGGCCTTTCATAAGTACGAAGACCAACTTGATAAGGTACGCTTTATCGGTCTTCATACAGGACACCTGGGCTTTTATACCGATTATCGTGATTTTGAGTTGGATAAGCTGATGACCAATTTGCAGCTGGATACCGGAGCAAGGATTTCTTATCCGGTTTTGAATGTGAAGGTTTTTCTTGGAAATGGAGAGGTCAAGATTTTTCGTGCCCTCAATGAAGCTAGCATCCGCAGGTCTGATCGAACCATGGTGGCAGATATTGTCATCAATGGTGTTCCCTTTGAACGTTTTCGCGGAGACGGGCTAACAGTTTCGACTCCCACTGGTAGTACAGCATATAACAAGTCGCTTGGTGGAGCTGTTTTACACCCTACCATTGAAGCTCTGCAGTTGACGGAAATTGCCAGCCTTAATAATCGCGTCTATCGAACGCTAGGTTCGTCCATTATTGTTCCGAAGAAGGATAAGATTGAACTCATTCCAACGAGAAACGATTACCACACCATTTCGATTGACAATAGCGTTTATTCTTTTCGTAGTATCGAGCGAATCGAGTATCAAATTGATCATCATAAGATTCACTTTGTCGCGACTCCTAGCCATACCAGCTTCTGGAACCGCGTTAAGGATGCTTTTATCGGCGAGGTGGACGAATGAGGTTTGAATTTATCGCAGATGAACATGTCAAGGTTAAGACCTTCTTAAAAAAGCACGAGGTTTCTAAGGGGCTTCTGGCCAAGATTAAGTTTCGAGGTGGTGCAATTCTGGTCAATGACCAACCGCAAAATGCAACCTATCTATTGGATATTGGAGATCGAGTTATCATCGATATTCCTGCTGAGGGAGGCTTTGAAACTCTAGAAGCTATCGAGCGCCCACTGGATATTCTCTATGAGGATGACCATTTTCTAGTCTTGAATAAACCCTATGGAGTGGCTTCTATTCCTAGTGTCAATCACTCCAATACCATCGCTAATTTTATCAAGGGTTACTACGTCAAGCAAAATTACGAAAATCAGCAGGTTCACATTGTAACCAGACTTGATAGAGATACTTCTGGCTTGATGCTCTTTGCTAAGCACGGATATGCACATGCGCGATTAGATAAGCAGTTGCAGAAGAAGTCCATTGAAAAACGTTACTTTGCTTTGGTTAAAGGTGATGGACACTTGGAAACAGAGGGGGAAATTATTGCTCCGATTGCGCGTGATGAAGACTCTATTATCACCAGAAGGGTAGCTAAAGGTGGGAAGTACGCCCATACTTCCTACAAGATTGTCGCTTCCTATGGAAATATTCACTTGGTAGACATTCGCCTGCATACTGGTCGAACCCACCAAATACGAGTCCACTTTTCTCATATTGGTTTTCCTTTGTTGGGCGATGATTTGTACGGTGGTAGTCTGGACGATGGCATTCAGCGTCAGGCCCTACATTGCCATTACCTATCCTTTTATCATCCATTTTTAGAGCAAGACTTGCAGTTAGAAAGTCCCTTGCCGGATGATTTCAGTAACCTTATTACTCAGTTATCAACTAATACTCTATAAAAACTGTTTCAGAGTATAATTATTATCTTAAAGGAGAAAACTCATGGAAGTTTTTGAAAGTCTCAAAGCCAACCTGGTTGGTAAAAATGCTCGTATCGTTCTCCCTGAAGGGGAAGAGCCTCGTATTCTTCAAGCAACTAAACGCTTGGTAAAAGAAACAGAAGTGATTCCTGTTTTGCTTGGAAATCCTGAAAAAATTAAAATTTATCTTGAAATTGAAGGGATCATGGATGGTTATGAAGTCATTGACCCTCAACATTATCCTCAATTTGAAGAAATGGTTGCTGCTCTAGTGGAGCGTCGCAAGGGCAAAATGTCTGAAGAAGATGCACGCAAGGTTTTGGTTGAAGATGTCAATTACTTTGGTGTTATGTTGGTTTACTTGGGCTTGGTTGATGGAATGGTATCTGGAGCTATTCACTCAACAGCTTCAACAGTTCGCCCAGCCCTACAAATCATCAAAACTCGTCCAAATGTAACGCGTACTTCAGGTGCCTTCCTCATGGTTCGTGGTACGGAACGTTACCTGTTTGGAGACTGTGCCATCAACATTAATCCAGACGCAGAAGCTTTGGCTGAAATTGCCATCAACTCAGCAATCACAGCTAAGATGTTTGGTATCGAGCCTAAAATTGCTATGCTAAGCTATTCTACTAAAGGATCAGGATTTGGAGAAAGCGTTGATAAGGTTGTTGAAGCAACTAAAATTGCTCACGACTTGCGCCCTGACCTTGAAATCGATGGTGAGTTGCAATTTGATGCAGCCTTTGTTCCCGAAACTGCAGCTCTTAAAGCTCCGGGAAGTACAGTAGCTGGTCAAGCAAATGTCTTCATCTTCCCAGGTATCGAGGCAGGAAATATCGGCTACAAGATGGCTGAACGTCTTGGTGGTTTTGCAGCTGTAGGACCTGTTTTGCAAGGTTTGAACAAGCCAGTTAACGACCTCTCTCGTGGATGTAATGCTGATGATGTGTACAAGTTGACCCTTATCACAGCAGCTCAAGCAGTTCATCAATAAAGAGAAGTGCTACTCAATAATTCGTATTTATAATCAAAAAACGCACAGTATCAGGAGCCGAAAAAACTTGATACTATGCGTTTTATTGTGTGAAGATTTACTTCATTTTCTCTTAAAATTGAGTTTTTGCCCAGCCTATTTTTAGTCTTTATAAGCTACGATGCCAATGATGGTATCAACTGCACGTTCCATGGTCTGAAGGCTGACGTATTCAAAACGTCCGTGCATATTTTCTCCTCCCGCAAAGATATTAGGTGTTGGGATTCCCATAAAGGAAATCTTAGAGCCGTCTGTCCCTCCACGGATTGGTTCGATAATAGGAGTGATCCCCAGATCTTCCATAACGGCTTTAGCAATGGTAATTGGAGTCATGTCTTTTTCAATGACTTCTTTCATATTGTAGTACTGGTCTGTCAAGTTTAAGGTGACACGGTCACTACCAAGTTCTTGATTCATTTTATCAGTGATTGCTTGCATAGCTTTCTTACGAGCTTCAAAGGTATCCTTTTCAAAATCGCGAATGATGTAGCTAGCACTTGCCTCCTCAACACTACCTGTTACATCCATAAGATGATAGAAACCTTGGTAGCCATCAGTTAACTCAGGTCGGTCATTCTCTGGGAGTTGATTATGGAAATCAATTGCTAGCTGAAGAGCATTAACCATCTGACCTTTGGCAGTACCAGGGTGGACATTACGACCTTGGAAATGCAATTCAGCACCAGCTGCTGAGAAAGTCTCGTACTGAAGTTCCCCTAGTGGTCCTCCATCAACAGTGTAGGCAAAATCCACATCAAAATCTTCTGCATCAAATTTATTAGCACCAACACCAATTTCCTCATCTGGACCAAAACCAACACGAATTTCACAGTGTTTGATTTCAGGGTGAGCAGTTAGATATTCAATAGCAGTCATAATTTCAGCAATTCCTGACTTGTCATCAGCGCCGAGCAAGGTTGTTCCATCGGTTGTGATGAGCGTTTGTCCTGTATATTTCTCAAGACTCTTGAAGTCAGCTGGATCTAATTTAAAACCAGAATTCCCTAGTTCAATCACACCACCATCGTAGTTTTCAATTACCTGTGGATTGACTCCTTCGGCATTAAAATCAGCAGTATCCATGTGGGAGATGAAGCCAATTTTATGTGTTAACGATGGATCATTGGCTGGCAAGGTTCCAATTGCAAAACCATTTGGAAGATAGTAAACATTTTGCAGTCCAACACGTTTCATTTCAGGGATAAGGACATTGGTTGCAAAGTCAACCTGACTCTGTGTACTTGGAGTAGTAGTAGAGTGTTCATCAGAGCGCGTGTTGACCTTAACGTAGGTTAAGAAGCGGTCCAAGAGATTTGGATAAGTCATAAAAAACTCCTTTTGAATTTATTTTTTCCATTGTATCATAGAAAGAAGAGAAAAACAAAAGACATAAGTTAGGGAAATTCGCTATGTTGGCGTTTACTTATTAATGGATAAATGATAGAATAAACTTGATAAAAACATCACAAGGAAGCGATTATGAAAAAAGCAATTTTAATGATGACTTTCGGTTCGCCAGAAGAGATTACCTTTGAAGGTGTGGCTGATTTTTTCACAAATATTCGTCGTGGAGTGAGACCTCAAGACCACGAGATTCAAACTCTCTATGATAATTATGTACTTATTGGAGGCACGCCTCTGCAAAAAATTACCCGTGAAGAGGTTGCCTTGGTAGAAGCTAGGCTAGGAAATGAATATAGTGTCTATTTTGCCAATAAGTTTTCCAGTCCCTTTATCCCAGATGTGATTGGTCAGATGGAAGCAGACGGAATTGAGCAGTGTATTTGCCTGATTTTGGAGCCCCATTATTCTTTTTACTCTGTCATGGGTTATGAGAAATTTTTAGAAAGCAAGCAAATTCAATTTTTGGTTATTAAGGACTGGTATCAAGAAGAAGCGCTCTTAAACTATTGGGCAGATGAAATTGGTAAAATTTTAAAAGAAGAAGTAAAGCAGGATAGTTTTAAAGTCATCTTTTCAGCCCATAGTGTGCCTATTTTTGCCTTGGATTTTGGTGATCCTTATATCGACCAAATTTTTGAAAATAGCAAGTTAGTCGCTGAAAAACTAGGTTTGAGTTCCGAACAATATACAAATACCTGGCAAAGTGAGAGTGATATCGGGATTCCATGGATTAAGCCAGATGTTTTGGAGTATCTCAGAGAACAGACAGAACATCCAGACCATTATATTTTTGTTCCTATCAGCTTCATTAGCGAGCATATTGAAGTCTTGTTTGACAATGATGTGGAATGTTATGACTTGTGTCAAGAATTGGGTGTGAACTACCATCGACCACCAATGCCAAATACAGATTCTCGTTTGATTGATGCCTTGGTCAACACAGTCAGAGCTAATGAACATCAGGAGTTTAAGGAATTTCTTCCAGAAGAAGAAACCTTTGATGAATTAGTTCCTTCAGACGAGACTAAAAACATTTTGGCCGAATCTCAAGATTTACAAATGCCAGAATTTGTGAAAAAACTGATTGAGAAAAAAGGTCGGGAGAATGTCAAGATGCCTTATCTTATCAAGAAGATGCTAGAAAAAGCAGGCAAGTTGCCGAAAGAGTAAAGAAAAAGGATTTAGCTTTGCGCTAGATCCTTTTAATCGCTTATTTTTTCTCAAGAAGGGCTTTGATTTCTTGAAGTACTTCCAACTCGGTTGGTTTTTTTTCGTCAGTTTTTTCTTCCTTTATGCCAGTCAGTTTCTGTGCTTTTTCAATACCCTTGATAATAAAGAAGAGGGCGGTACCGACAAAGATAAAATTGATAATAGCACTTAAAAAGTTACCATAGCCGACTCCATGCCAAGAAAGTTGAGCGATACGTTCGACTTTAGCAGCTTTCAAAGCGGGATTTAAAATAAGAGGAGTGATAATGTCGTTTACAAGTGAAGTAACGATAGCACCAAAAGCAGAGGCAATGATCACGCCGACAGCAAGGTCAACAACATTACCACGAAGCAAAAATGCTTTAAGATCTTTTAACATTTTCATAATATCCTTTCAAAAATTTTTACTATTTATTATATATTAATTAAGAAAAGCTTGCAAGATATATGCTCAGAAGTTTTATTTATTAAAAACATAGACCTTGCTTAAAATGTAATTAAGAATAATTATCAATAATTGTGCAAGAACTGTTTCAATTGCATTTACCTTATCAAGATTTTCATTTACGAATTGACCTATGATGTGAGGAAACTGAGTCACAAACAGAAAAGTAAAGAGCAAATCTAACAGAAAAGTAGAAAGGCGGGCAAGAAAAAATTTCACTAAACGGATAAGCCGATTCTTCCTTGCTTGCTTAAACACGATTGTATCATTTGTGATAAAGGCAAAGAGGATACCGATACTATTTGCTAGGGCAGTAGCAAGGAGTTCCTGATGACTTAGTTGATAAATGACTAGTCGTGAGAGAATCGAAACTAGAGTTGTTGCAAGGCCAAAAAAGAGATAGGCTAAGATTTCATTGTTAAAAAATTTTTGAATACGAATTTTCATGTTTTAAGTATAGCATAAAGCAGGCTATTGTGCTATACTAGTAAGGTTGAATAAAGCAACCCTTGGTGCTTAGCTTCTTTCACCAAGCATATTACACGCGGATAACCGCTAAAGGAGAAAAGATGAAAAAATTAACTATTCGTGATGTTGCAGATATTGCAATCGTTGCTGCTATTTATGTCGTTTTGACTGTCACACCGCCCCTAAATGCAATCAGCTATGGTGCTTACCAGTTCCGTATTTCAGAAATGATGAACTTTATGGCTTTTTACAATCCTAAGTACATCATCGGAGTTACCATCGGTTGTATGATTGCTAATTTCTTTAGCTTTGGACTGCTTGATGTCTTTGTTGGTGGTGGATCAACCCTGGTATTTCTCAGTCTAGGTGTTTGGCTTTTTGCAAAATACAGCAAGGATTACCTCTTTAACGGATTGATTAGAAAAGATCATTTCTTCTTTTCAATCCTCTTTTCAATTTCCATGTTTACTATCGCTGCAGAGTTGAATATCGTAGCGCAATTACCATTTTTCCTTACTTGGTTCACAACAGGAATCGGTGAATTTGCCTCATTGATTATTGGAGCGATTATTATCGGTAAAATTGGTCGTCGAATCGATTTAAGCAAATAGAACAGGACAAGCTAGGTAGCCTTTACCTGGCTTTTTCTTATAGAAAATTTCTAAGGAAACTTGACAAGCTTTTCTGATTATAGTATACTTTTCAAGTAAGCTGATTTAGCTCAGTTGGCAGAGCGCATCCATGGTAAGGATGAGGTCGCCGGTTCAATCCCGGCAATTAGCATTAAATAGACAAGAAAACCCTTGTAAATAAAGGGTTTTTGTTATGTCTGCCCCAAATCTTTCAAAGATATTTCTTATTCAGCTGTGTAAAAGAAGTTAAAGAGTTTCGTCTGTTGACAAAAGTCATTCTCTTTAGTAGAATAGTAGATGCGATGAGTCGATAGGTAGTCTTCGGGCTACTATTGAGCATAAGGAGGTCATAACGCAGGAGCGGACCTTGATGAGTTGTGTGAACCTGCTCATCACATGAAGATGCCTCTTAGTCCCTGGTCTAACGACTGGGGATTTTTATTGGAAACTTCTAAAACTAACTTCCAGTTTCCCACAACCTAGCTTTTAGTATGAGAAAAACTCGTGAAATCAGTGGAAATTCGTCTTAGACTAACTTCCACTGGTTTTCTTTTTCTTGATATATAAGGGTTCAAAAGTGAAAAGACTCAGAAAAAAAGTGCACGACAAATAACCCTAAAACAGAGTCGTCTTAGAGTAAATTCCAGTTGCTAGCGTTTAGTGTGAGACTTTTCGGATCAAAAAAACTATTGCGTAACAAAATAAAAAAACGATATAATTAAAGCGCTTTCAAAAGTAAATATATTAGTGAGGTGGAAGCCATGAAAAAATCAGCAAAAGTTGTTTTATTAGCTAGTTTGTTATCTGTTGGTCTTTTCAGTCCAGTATATCTGCTGTGAGCGTTCTTAAAACTTATCGGTATGCTTGGAATACCTACTATAGGTCTAGTATGAATTACCACAGACATAGCTATATTAACGTTCCATCATGGTCTCTTTATGACAGCTATTCTGAATATAAAATTGGTTCTGGTTGGAATTACGATTGTTATGAGGTACTAAACTACTACAGCGGATGCTATTAATCTCTAAAGAGTGAGAAAAAGGAGGACTAGATATGTTGCAGCTTACTCATGTGATCTTAAAAACGCGACAAGTCATCTTACAAGATGTTGATTTTACATTTGAAAAGGGTAGGATTTATGGTATTCTTGCTATCAATGGCTCTGGAAAGACGACCCTGTTCCGCGCCATTAGCAATTTAATTCCTATAAGTAGTGGAAATATCGCAGTCCCTCCTTCTTTATTTTATTATGAAAGCGTTGAATGGCTGGATGGAAACTTAAGTGGGATGGACTATCTTCGCCTTATAAAAAATATCTGGAAGTCAGATCTAAACTTGGGGGATGAAATTGATTACTGGGAAATGTCTGACTATATCAGCCTTCCAATTCGCAAGTATTCCTTAGGCATGAAGCAACGATTGGTGATTGCCATGTATTTCCTCAGTCAGGCGAAATGCTGGCTTATGGATGAGATTACAAATGGCTTAGACGAGTATTATCGACAGAAGTTTTTTGATAGGCTAGCACAAATCGATAGACAAGAACAGCTGGTTCTTTTAAGTTCCCACTATAAGGAAGAGTTGCTTGATGTCTGCGATAGAGTAGTAACCATTCATCAGGGGCAAATAGAAGAGGTTTAGTTTATGAAAGATGTTAGTCTATTTTTATTAAAAAAAGTTTTCAAAAGTCGCTTAAATTGGATTATCTTAGCTTTATTTGTATCTGTACTCGGTGTTACCTTTTATTTCAATAGTCGGACTGCAAACTCCGTCAGCTTGGGGAGAGAGTTGGAAACTCGTCTTGTAGAAATTGAGAGAGTCATCAATGAATATGAAGAGAAACTCTCCCAAATATCTGACACCAGCTCGGAGGAATACCAAATTGCTAAAAATACTTTAGACGTGCAAAAAAATCATTTGACTCAAAAGACAGAAATTCTGACTTTATTAAAAGAAGAGCGATGGAAAGAAGCCTACTATTTGCAGTGGCAAGATGAAGAGAAGAATTATGAAAGGATATCAAATACCCCGACTTCTAGCTCTGAACTAAAAATGGGGGCTGACCGCGAGCGAAAGATTTACCAAGCCTTATATCCCTTGAACATAAAAGCCCACAATTTAGATTATCCGACCCACGGGATTGATCAGATTGTCTGGATTTTAGGGGTTATCATCCCAAGCTTATTTGTGATTGCTATTATTTTTATGCTAACGCAACTATTTGCAGAAAGATATCAAAATCATCTGGACACTGCTCAATTATATCCTTTTTCAAAAGTGACATTTGCCATGTCCTCTCTTGGAGTTGGAGTGGGCTATGTAAGTGTGCTGTTTATCGGAATCAGCGGATTTTCTTTTCTAGTGGGAAGTCTGATAAGTGGTTTTGGACAGTTAGATTACCCCTACCCGATTTATAGCTTAGTGAATCAAGAGGTAACTATTGGAAAGATACAAGATGTGTTATTTCCTGGCTTGTTATTAGCTTTCTTAGCCTTTATCGTCATTGTGGAAGTAGTGTACTTGATTACTTACTTTTTCAAGCAAAAAATGCCTGTCCTCTTTCTTTCACTCATTGGGATTGTTGGCTTATTGTTTGGCATCCAAATAATTCAGCCTCTCCAAAAGATTGCACATCTGATTCCCTTTACTTACTTGCGTTCAGTGGAGATTTTATCTGGAAGATTACCTAAGCAAATTGATAATGTCAATCTGAATTGGAGCATGGGGATGGTCTTACTGCCTTGCCTGATTGTCCTTTTGTTAGTGGGGATTCTATTTATTGAAAGATGGGGAAGTTCATGTAAAAAGGAAGTTTTTAATAGATTCTAGCATTCCTATAGGGAAAATAAGTAAAAACTAACATAGAGAGGGAATCAACTTGTTTCTCTCTTTTTGATTAGGAAATCAAACCAAAATACAAACAGAAACTTTTCAAAAAAGGTAACTTCTCAAAGTAACTTCCAGTTTTGGGAGAGAGATGGAAGTTACTTTGAGAAGTTACGGGGGATTTTTATTTTCCAAAAAATGATGAAAAAGCTTTGCAATTCATGGAAAAAGTAGTATAATACATCTATTATAGAAATTTTTAGAAAATTCCGAAAGAGGTTATTTATGGGATATACAGTTGCTGTAGTCGGCGCGACAGGTGCTGTCGGTGCTCAGATGATAAAAATGTTGGAAGAATCAACACTTCCAATCGATAAAATTCGTTTACTTGCTTCTGCACGTTCAGCAGGCAAGACTTTAAAATTTAAAGACCAAGATATTACGATTGAAGAAACGACTGAAACAGCTTTTGAAGGAGTTGACATTGCTCTCTTTTCAGCAGGTGGTTCTACATCAGCTAAGTATGCACCATACGCAGTTAAAGCTGGAGCGGTAGTAGTAGATAATACATCATACTTCCGTCAAAATCCAGACGTTCCTTTGGTTGTTCCAGAGGTCAATGCTCACGCACTTGATGCCCACAACGGGATTATTGCTTGCCCTAACTGTTCAACAATCCAAATGATGGTAGCTCTTGAGCCAGTTCGCCAAAAATGGGGCTTGGACCGTATCATTGTTTCAACTTATCAAGCCGTTTCAGGTGCTGGTATGGGAGCAATTCTTGAGACACAACGTGAACTTCGTGAAGTCTTGAATGATGGAGTGAAACCATGTGATTTGCATGCGGAAATCTTGCCTTCAGGTGGTGACAAGAAACACTATCCTATCGCCTTTAACGCTCTTCCACAAATCGATGTCTTCACTGATAATGATTACACTTACGAAGAGATGAAGATGACTAAGGAAACTAAGAAAATCATGGAAGATGATAGCATCGCAGTATCTGCAACATGTGTGCGTATTCCAGTCTTGTCAGCTCACTCTGAGTCAGTTTATATTGAAACAAAAGAAGTGGCTCTAATTGAAGAAGTCAAAGCAGCTATCGCAGCTTTCCCAGGTGCTGTTCTTGAAGATGATGTAGCTCATCAAATCTATCCTCAAGCTATCAATGCAGTTGGTTCGCGTGATACCTTTGTTGGTCGTATCCGTAAAGACTTGGATGCTGAAAAAGGAATTCACATGTGGGTTGTTTCAGATAACCTTCTCAAAGGTGCTGCTTGGAACTCAGTTCAGATTGCAGAAACTCTTCATGAACGTGGCTTGGTTCGTCCAACAGCTGAATTGAAATTTGAATTAAAATAGTCATATCGTTTAGGAGTTCAGATGAACTCCTTCTTTGAAATAGAGAGGTGTTTTCATGTCTTATCAAGATTTAAAAGAGTGTAAAATCATCACAGCCTTTATTACTCCCTTCCACGAGGATGGTTCCATCAACTTTGATGCTATTCCAGCCTTGATTGAGCATTTATTGGCTCATCATACGGATGGGATTCTTCTCGCAGGAACCACTGCTGAGAGTCCAACCTTGACCCACGATGAGGAGTTGGAACTCTTTGCGGCTGTACAAAAGATTGTCAATGGACGCGTTCCTTTGATTGCGGGTGTAGGTACTAATGATACGCGTGACTCTATTGAGTTTGTCAAAGAAGTAGCGGAATTTGGCGGTTTTGCAGCTGGACTTGCTATTGTACCTTACTACAACAAACCTTCTCAAGAAGGAATGTATCAGCATTTTAAAGCCATTGCGGATGCTTCTGATCTACCAATTATTATCTATAACATTCCAGGGCGTGTAGTTGTTGAATTGACTCCAGAAACCATGCTTCGCTTGGCTGACCATCCAAATATTATTGGTGTCAAAGAATGTACTAGTTTAGCAAATATGGCTTACTTGATTGAGCATAAGCCAGAAGAGTTCTTGATTTATACAGGTGAGGATGGAGATGCTTTCCATGCCATGAACCTTGGTGCGGATGGAGTTATTTCTGTTGCCTCTCATACAAATGGGGATGAGATGCACGAGATGTTTACTGCAATTGCAGAAAGCGACATGAAGAAAGCTGCAGCTATTCAGCGTAAATTCATTCCTAAGGTTAATGCTCTCTTCTCTTATCCAAGTCCTGCTCCAGTTAAGGCAGTTCTGAACTATATGGGATTTGAAGCTGGCCCAACTCGTCTACCTCTTGTTCCAGCACCAGAAGAAGATGCCAAACGCATTATCAAAGTCGTCGTAGATGGCGACTACGAAGCGACTAAGGCAACTGTAACAGGGGTTTTAAGACCAGATTATTAATGAAGACAATAAAATCCATGACCGAATGAAGGATCATGGATTTTTCTTATTTTCCTAAACAGAATTGGCTAAAGAGTTGGGTGATGAGTTCATCAGGAGCAGCATCCCCAGTGATTTCTCCGAGGATTTCCCAAGTACGAGTCAAGTCAACTTGAAGCAAGTCAACTGGCATACCTAGTTCCAGTCCTTCATTAACAGCTTGCAAACTTTCAACAGCCTTCTCAATCAAGGAAATATGACGGGCGTTGGACAAGTAGGTTGCATCTTGCTCGACTAGACCAGCATTTTCAAAGAAGAGGTTGTTGATTCTTTCTTCAATCTTATCAATATTTTGGTTTTTAAGAACTGAAATGCGGATGATATCTTCAGGTAGTTCTGAAGTTTCAATCGTTTCTGGTAGGTCAGTTTTGTTAAGAAGAATAATTCGGTTGGTATCCTGACTGATTTCTAAGAGTTGTCTGTCTTGAGAAGTCAGTGGTTCACTAGCATTTAGAACTAGTAAAACCAAGTCAGCTTCCTTAAGGGCTTTTTTTGAACGCTCAACACCGATTTGTTCAACGATATCATCCGTTTCACGAATACCGGCCGTGTCAATCAATTTTAGAGGAACACCATTGATGTTGACGTATTCTTCGATGACATCTCGAGTAGTACCAGCAATGTCTGTAACGATAGCCTTGTCCTCACGCAAGAGGTTGTTGAGAAGGCTTGATTTCCCAACATTTGGACGTCCGATAATAGCTGTTGAAATTCCTTCACGAAGGATTTTGCCTCGACGGGCTGTCCTAAGGAGATTAGTTAGCAATTGCTCAAACTCCATAGTCTTCTCACGGACAACAGCAGTAGTGGCTTCCTCAACATCGTCGTACTCAGGATAATCAATATTGACCTCGACTTGAGCAAGTGTATTGAGAATTTCTTGACGAGTATTATTGATAAGGTCAGAAAGGGAGCCGTCTAATTGCTTAACTGCAATGTTCATGGCCTTGTCAGTCTTGGCGCGGATGATGTCCATCACGGCCTCAGCCTGTGTCAAATCTACGCGACCGTTTAAAAAGGCACGTTTGGTAAATTCACCAGGTTCTGCCAACCGAGCTCCTTCACGGATAGCTAGTTGGAGAATTTCATTGGTCACCGCAATCCCGCCGTGAGTGTTAATCTCGATAATATCCTCACGAGTGAAGGTCTTTGGAGACTTCATGGCTCCCATCATAACCTCGTCCATGACTTTACCAGTCAGAGGATCAACGATGTGACCGTAGTTAAGGGTATGGCTAGCAACCTGACTCAAGTCTTTCCCTTTAAAAATCTTTTGCGCAATAGCAAAACTTTCTGTTCCGCTCAGGCGGACAATACCAATAGCTCCTTCACCTAGTGGAGTAGAGATAGCAGCGATGGTATCAAATTCACGTGTAATCATAATATTTCCTTTAATTAATAGCTCTTTTCTTGGAAATTTTTCCAAGTATCCTTTCAAATTGTAACAAATTTAGGCTATTTCTTCAATGGATGCTACTTGGAGATTGAAAAAGCCTAAGCAATTCTGCTTAAGCTAGCTTATTTGGTGCGCATTTCCCCTTGTGGGAAATAAGTTCCTTCTGGCATGTCGTTGATGATGACATGGACAGCTGATTGAGGTGCTCCAGTGTTGCGGACAACAGCTTCCGTTACTTCCTTAGCAAGAGCTTTCTTTTGCTCGAGCGTGCGTCCTTCAAATAAATCGATGCGTACAAATGGCATAATAGCTTCCTCCACTAGTTTTTGATTTCTTCTATTTTACCACATTTTGCCGTTTAAAGCTTAAGAAAATTATGATATACTAGAATGTAGCAAAAATTTAGAAATGGACGTGAAGCAAGAAACATGGCACAGTTGTATTATCGTTATGGGACCATGAACTCTGGTAAGACCATTGAGATTCTCAAGGTGGCCTATAACTATGAGGAGCAAGGAAAAGGTGTTGTGATTATGACCTCGGCTCTGGATACGCGTGACGGTGTTGGCTATGTGTCGAGTCGAATCGGTATGAAACGCCCTGCTCTTGCGATTGAGGAGACGACGGATATCTTTGGCTATATCCGAGACCTACCAGAAAAGCCTTACTGTGTTTTGGTCGATGAAGCCCAGTTTCTCAAGCGTCATCATGTTTACGACTTAGCTCGTGTTGTCGATGAGTTAGACATACCTGTCATGGCTTTTGGTTTGAAAAATGATTTTCGCAATGAACTGTTCGAAGGTTCCAAGTATCTCTTGCTCTTAGCAGACAAGATCGAAGAAATCAAGACCATCTGTCAGTATTGTAAGAAAAAGGCGACCATGGTTTTGCGAACACAGGATGGACTGCCCGTTTACGATGGAGAGCAGATCCAGATCGGTGGAAATGAAACCTATATCTCAGTTTGCCGTAAACATTATTTTGCCCCTGAAATCAATAAGGAGAATGAAGAAAAATGAACATCTATGATCAACTACAAGCTGTAGAAGACCGTTATGAAGAATTAGGAGAGTTGCTCAGTGACCCAGATGTGGTTTCGGACACCAAGCGTTTCATGGAGCTCTCAAAAGAAGAGTCTTCAAGCCGTGATACAGTGACGGCTTACCGAGAATACAAACAAGTCCTTCAAAACATCGTTGATGCTGAAGAGATGATTAAGGAATCAGGCGGAGATGCGGACTTGGAAGAAATGGCCAAGCAAGAGCTCAAAGATGCCAAGGCTGAAAAAGAAGAATACGAAGAAAAACTCAAAATTTTGCTCCTTCCAAAGGATCCAAATGATGACAAGAATATTATCCTTGAAATCCGTGGAGCAGCTGGTGGAGACGAAGCGGCACTTTTCGCTGGAGACCTTCTAACTATGTATCAAAAGTATGCGGAAGCCCAAGGCTGGCGCTTTGAAGTTATGGAAGCTTCTATGAACGGTGTCGGTGGTTTCAAAGAAGTCGTTGCCATGGTTTCAGGTCAATCTGTTTACTCTAAACTCAAGTATGAGTCTGGTGCCCATCGTGTTCAACGTGTCCCTGTGACTGAAAGTCAAGGCCGTGTGCATACCTCTACAGCGACAGTCCTTGTCATGCCTGAAGTGGAAGAGGTAGAATATGATATTGATCCAAAAGACCTTCGTGTTGACATCTACCATGCATCTGGAGCTGGTGGACAGAACGTCAATAAGGTTGCGACTGCCGTTCGTATCGTTCACTTGCCAACCAATATCAAGGTTGAGATGCAGGAAGAACGTACTCAACAGAAGAACCGTGAGAAAGCCATGAAAATCATCCGTGCGCGTGTTGCTGACCACTTTGCTCAGATTGCACAAGATGAACAAGACGCTGAGCGTAAGTCGACAATCGGTACTGGTGACCGTTCAGAACGAATCCGTACTTATAATTTCCCACAAAACCGTGTCACAGACCACCGTATCGGCTTGACTCTCCAAAAACTAGATACGATTTTGTCTGGTAAATTAGACGAAGTTGTGGATGCCTTGGTTCTCTATGACCAAACGCAAAAATTAGAAGAATTAAATAAATAATGAAATTAGCTCAATTATTTTCAGATTTTGAAGAAGAATTGATAAGACAGGGAGAGGAAGCAGAAAGCCTCTCTTTTGTCTATCGTAGCCTGAAAAATCTATCTTTTACAGACTTTGTTTTTGCCCTCCAGCAGGAAGTGACGGAAGAGGAAGAAGTATTTGTAAAAGAAATTTTCCAACAGCTAGCAGCTCACAAGCCAGCCCAGTATATCATTGGACAGGCAGATTTTTATGGAATGCAGCTAAAAGTGGATGAACGAGTATTGATCCCTCGTCCAGAAACAGAGGAGTTGGTGGAGCTTATCCTGGCTGAAAATCCTGAGACGAATCTTTCAGTTCTGGATATTGGAACAGGTAGTGGAGCTATTGCTCTCGCCTTAGCAAAAAACAGACCAGATTGGTCAGTGAAAGCAGCAGATATTTCCCAAGATGCTTTAGATGTAGCCAGCGAAAATGCTAAAAATCAAAATCTTCAAATATTTTTAAAAAAATCTGACTGTTTTACAGAAATTTCTGAAAAATATGATATAATTGTTTCCAATCCACCCTATATCTCTCGTGAAGATGAGTCAGAGGTTGGCTTGAATGTCTTGCATTCGGAGCCTCATCTAGCTCTCTTTGCAGCCGAGGATGGCCTAGCTATTTACCGTAGAATTGCGGAAGATGCAAAAGACTATCTCAAAGACGGTGGCAAGATTTACCTTGAAATTGGATACAAGCAAGGTCAAAGTGTTCCTGAACTTTTTAGGAAGCATCTTCCTGAAAAACGTGTAAGAACACTTAAGGACCAATTTGGTCAAGATAGGATGGTCGTGGTTGATGATGGACAGGATTAGACAAGAGTTGGAAAATGGTGGAGCTGTCGTTCTACCTACAGAGACTGTTTATGGTCTTTTTGCTAAGGCCTTAGATGAAAAGGCAGTTAACCATGTTTACCAACTCAAACGTCGTCCTAGAGACAAGGCACTCAATCTCAATATCGATTCTCTCGAGGACATCTTGCACTTTTCAAAGAATCAGCCAACTTATCTACAAAAACTTGTAGAGACCTTTTTACCAGGTCCCTTGACCATTATCCTTGAAGCTAATGACCGAGTTCCCTATTGGGTCAATTCTGGCCTCGCGACTGTTGGATTTCGGATGCCCAGTCATCCGATTACCCTTGATTTGATTCGAGAGACAGGACCCCTGATTGGGCCGTCTGCCAATATTTCAGGTCAGGCAAGTGGAGTAACCTTTGAACAAATTCTGAAGGATTTTGACCAAGAGGTTCTGGGTCTAGAAGACGATGCTTTTCTAACTGGACAGGATTCAACGATTTTGGATTTGTCTGGAGATAAGGTGAAAATCTTACGCCAAGGGTCCATTAAGCGAGAAGATATTCTTGCTCGGTTGCCAGAGATTTCTTTTGAGGAGGCTTAAAATGCTAAGAAATTTAAGAGAAACTGATGTGAAAGCCATTTGTGAAATTAACCAAGAGGCTTTGGGCTATTCTTTTAGTCTAGAGGACACGTCTAGTCAACTAGCTAGACTATCTCAGGATTCCCATCATTTCCTTCTTGGCTATGAGGATGAAGCTAGTCATGTCTTACTTGGATATGTCCACGCTGAAGTTTACGAATCCCTCTATTCCAAAGCAGGATTTAATATTTTAGCCTTAGCAGTTTCACCTCAAGCACAAGGTCAAGGTATTGGTAAAAGCTTATTACAAGGGTTGGATCAAGAAGCAAAAAGACGTGGTTATGGGTTTATCCGCTTAAACTCTGCCGATCATCGTCTGGGTGCTCATGCATTTTATGAAAAAGTTGGTTATACTTGTGATAAAATGCAGAAACGGTTTATTCGCATCTTTTAGTTTAATTTTCTAATAAGAAAATTAAACTAATGGACTAGTCACACAATAAAAGGAGAAGACCTATGATTTTTGACAAAGATGATTTTAAAGCATATGATGCTGATCTCTGGAATGCTATTGCCAAAGAAGAAGAACGACAACAAAACAACATTGAGTTGATTGCTTCGGAAAACGTAGTTTCCAAGGCTGTTATGGCAGCTCAAGGGTCTATCTTGACGAATAAATACGCCGAAGGCTACCCAGGTCGCCGTTACTATGGTGGAACTGATGTGGTAGACGTGGTAGAAAGTCTAGCTATTGAGCGTGCAAAAGAAATTTTCGGCGCTAAATTTGCCAATGTCCAACCACACTCAGGAAGCCAAGCCAACTGTGCGTCTTACATGGCCTTAATTGAGCCAGGTGATACCGTTATGGGGATGGATTTGGCAGCAGGTGGACACTTGACCCACGGAGCTCCAGTTAGTTTCTCAGGTCAAACCTACAACTTTGTTTCTTACAGTGTTGATCCTGAAACGGAACTCTTGGATTTTGATTCTATCTTGAAACAAGCTCAAGAAGTAAAACCAAAATTGATCGTAGCTGGTGCTTCAGCCTATTCTCAAATTATCGACTTCTCAAAATTCCGTGAAATCGCAGATGCTGTTGGGGCTAAGCTTATGGTGGATATGGCCCATATCGCTGGTTTGGTTGCTGCTGGTCTCCACCCAAGTCCAGTACCATACGCTCATATCACTACAACAACGACTCACAAAACCCTTCGTGGACCTCGTGGTGGTTTGATTTTGACTAATGACGAAGAACTTGCCAAGAAAATCAATTCAGCTATTTTCCCAGGTATTCAAGGTGGTCCTTTGGAGCATGTTGTTGCTGCCAAGGCAGTTTCCTTCAAAGAAGTTTTGGATCCAGCCTTCAAGGAATATGCGGCTAATGTCATCAAGAACAGCAAGGCTATGGCAGATGTCTTCTTACAAGACCCTGATTTCCGTATCATTTCTGGCGGGACTGAAAACCATCTCTTCCTAGTGGATGTGACTAAGGTTGTAGAAAACGGAAAAGTTGCTCAAAACTTGCTGGATGAAGTCAATATTACCCTAAATAAAAACTCAATCCCTTACGAAACCTTATCACCATTCAAGACAAGTGGGATTCGTATCGGATCTGCAGCCATCACTGCACGTGGATTTGGTGAAGAAGAAAGTCGCAAAGTGGCTGAATTGATCATTAAAACTCTTAAGAATGCAGAAAATGAGGCTGTATTAGAAGAAGTGAGAAGCGATGTCAAAGCATTGACAGATGCCTTCCCATTATACGAGGACTAAAACTTTTATGGACATTTATATTAAGAAAGCCATTATTCACCAGTTCAGTCCGGATGATACCGAGCTGTTCCTAGCGGATAAGTTTCTCAATATTACTCCAAAAATCGAAGAATACCTGCGTAAAAAAATTGAACGTGTGTATTCAGATGAAGCCAAGACTGGGATTTTCGAGGAAGAAAATCCCTTCTTCAATCATATCACAGACGATTTGTTGGAGACATCAGTAACACTGGCTAATCTCTGGAAAGAAGAGTTCAGTATTTCTGAAAACCTCAAGACCAATGACTTGATTTTTGTGCAATTTTCTAAAGAAGGTGTAGAACATTTCGCTTTCTTGCGAATTGCCCTGCGTGAGACCTTGACCCACCTCGGAGGAGAAGTTGATAATCCAATCAAGCTGACTCAGAATAACCTGCCTGGATTTGGAACGGGTGCTGACGAAGCCTTGGTGGTCAATCTTCAGAGTCGCAAGTACCACCTGATTGAAAAACGAATCAAGTATAACGGGGCTTTCTTGAACTATTTTTCAGACAATCTTCTTGCCGTCGCCCCTAAAATTTCACCCAAGAAATCTATCAAAGAACTGGAAAAAACGGCACAGCGCATTGCTGAAACCTTTAACACAGATGACTTTCAATTTCAATCCAAGGTCAAATCAGCTATTTTTAACAATCTGGAAGAAAGCAATGAATTATCGCCTGAGAAATTGGCTAACGACCTTTTTGATAACAATCTGACTGCTCGTTTGAGCTTTATTGACCAAGTCAAAGAAGCCGTACCAGAACCAGTTCAATTTGATGAAATTGATGCCAGTCGCCAATTAAAGAAATTTGAAAACCAAAAACTTTCCTTGTCAAATGGAATTGAGCTCATCGTTCCCAATAATGTCTATCAAGACGCCGAGTCTGTTGAGTTTATCCAAAATGATAATGGAACCTACTCTATCTTAATCAAAAATATCGAGGATATCCAAAGTAAATAATGTTTAAACGAATTCGAAGAGTGCTTGTACTAGCAGTCTTCCTTTTTGCTGGATATAAAGCTTACCGTGTTCATCAAGATGTCAAGCAAGTCATGACCTATCAACCCATGGTTAGAGAAATCTTGAGTGAAAAAGACACCCCAGCAAACGAAGAGCTTGTGCTCGCTATGATTTATACCGAAACAAAAGGAAAAGAAGGCGATGTCATGCAGTCTAGTGAGTCTGCAAGTGGTTCCACCAACACCATCAATGATAATGCCTCTAGCATTCGACAAGGCGTTCAAACTCTGACAGACAATCTCTATCTGGCTCAGAAGAAGGGGGTAGATGTCTGGACGGCTGTTCAATCCTATAATTTTGGACCTGCCTATATCGATTTTATCGCCCAAAATGGCAAGGAAAACACCTTGGCTCTGGCCAAACAGTACTCTCGTGAGACTGTTGCCCCCTTGCTTGGTAATACCACTGGAAAGACTTATAGTTATATTCACCCCATTTCCATTTTTCACGGTGCCGAACTCTATGTAAATGGAGGAAACTATTATTATTCTAGACAGGTGCAACTCAACCTTTACATCATCAAATGTTTCACTCTCTTTTCGACATCTGGCTAGTCCAGATGTTTTTGTTATAAGTTTTCTTTAAGATAGATATATTACTCTAGAAAGGTAAAGGAGGGAATTCCCTATGAGAAAGAAACTCTTTCTGACCAGTGCTGCGGTCTTGTGGGCAGTAACAGCTATGAATAGCGCCCATGCAGCAACAAATGTTCAAAAAGTCATCGATGAAACCTATGTCCAACCTGAATATGTCCTAGGTTCATCATTGTCTGAAGATCAAAAAAATCAAACTCTTAAGAAATTAGGCTACAATGCCTCAACAGACACCAAAGAACTCAAGACCATGACACCTGATGTCTATTCTAAGATTATGAATGTCGCCAATGACTCTAGCTTACAATTGTATTCATCAGCCAAGATTCAAAAACTAGGTGACAAGTCGCCACTTGAGGTCAAGATTGAAACACCAGAAAACATTACTAAGGTGACTCAGGATATGTACCGAAACGCGGCCGTAACTTTGGGTGTGGAACACGCCAAAATCACTGTAGCAGCGCCCATTCCAGTTACTGGTGAAAGTGCTTTAGCAGGGATTTACTATTCGCTAGAGGCTAATGGAGCCAAGGTGCCGCAAGCTAATAAAGACTTGGCTCAAGAAGAGCTGAAGGCTTTGTCAGATATCAATGCTGAAAACAAGGACAAGTCAGGCTATGATGCTAATAAACTAAACGTTGCCCTAGCCGATATCAAGTCAGGACTCGCCAAAGCTAAAGAAAGCAAGGGAAATCTGACAGAGGAAGATATCCGCAAAATCGTTGAAGATACCTTAAAAAATTACAAACTTGATCAGGTGATAACAGGAAACCAGATCAATATCATCATCAATTTTGCTTTAAATCTCTCAAAAAGTGATATCCTCAGCAATGCAGACTTCACTAAAACCCTAAAGGACCTGAAACAAAGCATCGTATCACAAGCTGGTGACAGTTTTAAAAATATTAACCTTAACTTTGATGCGGATAAGGCGCTAGAGGACGGGGGGAATTTCTTAAGCGCCCTCTGGCAAGCCATTGTCAACTTCTTCAAGAGTTTTGGTTCTTAATACTCTTCGAAAATCAAATTCAAACCACGTCAACGTCGCCTTGCCGTACTCAAGTACAGCCTGTGGCTAGTTTCCTAGTTTCCTAGTTTGCTCTTTGATTTTCATTGAGTATAAGCTATTACAAAAGGTAGTCAGATTTTTTCAGAAAAATGTTTTATAAATATTCACAAATCTCCTATATTTATGGTAAAATAGAATCATCATTTTATTTTGGAGTCAAAGATGAATATATTTAGAACAAAAAATGTTAGTTTAGATAAAACGGAGATGCACAGGCATTTGAAGTTATGGGATTTGATTTTGCTGGGTATCGGAGCCATGGTAGGGACAGGTGTCTTTACAATCACAGGTACTGCAGCCGCAACTCTAGCGGGTCCAGCCCTAGTGATTTCAATTGTCATTTCTGCCTTGTGTGTAGGATTATCAGCCCTCTTTTTTGCAGAATTTGCTTCGCGAGTACCCGCTACAGGTGGTGCCTACAGTTATCTCTATGCTATTTTAGGAGAATTTCCTGCCTGGTTGGCTGGTTGGTTAACCATGATGGAGTTCATGACAGCCATATCAGGCGTAGCTTCGGGTTGGGCAGCTTATTTTAAAGGATTGCTTTCTCAATATGGGATAGCCCTTCCTCAGACTTTAAATGGTACCTTTAATCCTCAAGCAGGGACATTTGTTGATTTATTGCCTATTCTTGTCTTGGTCTTGGTGACTTCGCTTGTTTTACTAAACGCCAAGGCTGCCTTACGCTTTAATTCTATTCTAGTGATTTTGAAATTTTCCGCTTTAGCTCTCTTTGTTTTAGTAGGAATCTGGCATATTAAACTTGATAATTGGAGCAATTTTGCTCCTTATGGTTTTGGACAAATCTATGGTGCTAGTACTGGTATTATGGCTGGTGCGTCCTTGATGTTCTTCGGTTTTTTGGGATTTGAATCCATCTCTATGGCCGTAGATGAGGTCAAGACTCCTCAAAAAAATATTCCTAGAGGGATTGTTTTATCGCTTTCTATCGTAACCATTCTTTATGCCTTGGTGACGCTTGTCTTGACTGGTGTGGTTCACTATAGTCATCTAAATGTCGACGATGCCGTTGCCTTTGCCCTTCGTAGTGTTGGGACTAGTTGGGCAGCCAACTATGTGTCATTGGTGGCTATCTTGACCTTGATTACGGTTTGTATCTCAATGACTTATGCCCTATCGCGTATGATTTACAGTTTAGCGCGTGACGGATTGATACCTGCCGCCTTTAAAGAACTAACGAAGACTAGCAAGGTACCAAAGAATGCTACTATCTTAACGGGGCTAGCTTCAGCAGTAGCAGCAGGAATGTTCCCTCTTGCTAGTATCGCAGCCTTCTTAAATATTTGTACCTTGTCTTACCTGATCATGTTGGCTTATGGTTTGATTCGCTTACGGAGAGAAAAGGGGATGCCCAAAGCTGGAGAATTTAAAACACCACTGGTACCCTTATTACCGATTTTATCAATCATCATTTGTTTATCATTTATGTTGCAGTATAATATGGAAACTTGGATTGCTTTCCTAGTTGCGTTGTTAGTAGGAAGTATCATTTACTTTACTTATGGTTATAAGCATTCTACCATAGAAGAATAATACTCTTCGAAAATCTCTTCAAACCACGTCAGCTTCACCTTGCCGTATATATGTGACTGACTTCGTCAGTCTTATCTACAACCTCAAAGTCGTGCTTTGAGCTGACTTCGTCAGTTCTATCCACAACCTCAAAACAGTGTTTTGAGCTGACTTCGTCAGTTCTATCTGCAACCTCAAAGTCGTGCTTTGAGCAACCTGCGGCTAGCTTCCTAATTTGCTCTTTGATTTTCATTGAGTATAAAGTGAGAATCTGTTGAGTTGTTGACACTCAGCAGATTTTTATATGTGAAAGAAATTTCAATTTTTTTCTTAAAATAGCTTGACAGATTAAATTTTTAGGAGTAGAATGTTTACCAGTTAATTAAATAGTTAAGGGGTTATCCATGAAAAAACAAAGTTTATTTTTAGTATTGTTAAGTGTCTTTCTTTTGTGTTTAGGGGCTTGTGGTCAAAAGGAAAGCCAGACAGGGAAAGGGATGAAAATTGTGACCAGTTTCTATCCTATCTACGCTATGGTCAAGGAAGTATCTGGTAACTTGAATGATGTTCGGATGATTCAGTCAAGTAGTGGGATTCACTCCTTTGAACCTTCAGCGAATGACATTGCAGCCATCTATGATGCAGATGTCTTTGTTTACCATTCTCATACGCTCGAATCTTGGGCAGGAAGTTTAGATCCCAATCTAAAAAAATCTAAAGTGAAGGTTTTAGAGGCTTCTGAAGGAATGACATTAGACCGAGTCCCAGGGCTAGAAGATGTGGAAGCAGGGGATGGAGTTGATGAAAAAACGCTCTATGATCCTCATACTTGGCTAGATCCTGAAAAAGCTGGCGAAGAAGCTCAGATTATCGCTGATAAACTTTCAGAGGTGGATAGTGAGCATAAAGAAACTTACCAGAAAAATGCGCAAGCCTTTATCAAAAAAGCTCAAGAATTGACTAAGAAATTCCAGCCTAAATTTGAAAAAGCGACTCAGAAGACTTTTGTAACACAACATACAGCCTTTTCTTATCTAGCGAAGAGATTTGGACTTAATCAACTTGGTATTGCAGGTATCTCTCCTGAACAAGAACCAAGTCCACGACAACTTACAGAAATTCAGGAATTTGTAAAAACCTATAAGGTTAAAACGATTTTTACAGAAAGTAACGCTTCTTCAAAAGTAGCTGAAACTCTTGTCAAATCAACAGGTGTGGGGCTTAAAACTCTGAATCCTTTAGAAGCAGACCCACAAAATGACAAGACCTATTTAGAAAATCTTGAAGAAAATATGAGTGTTCTAGCAGAAGAATTAAAGTGAGGAAAGAATGAAAATCAATAAAAAATATGTAGCAGGTTCAGTGGCAGTCCTTGCCCTAAGTGTTTGCTCCTATGAGCTTGGTCGTTACCAAGCTGGTCAAGTTAAAAAAGATTCTAATCGAGTTGCTTATATAGACGGTGATCAGGCTGGTCAAAAGGCAGAGAACTTGACACCAGATGAAGTCAGTAAGAGAGAGGGAATCAACGCCGAACAAATTGTTATCAAGATTACGGATCAAGGTTATGTGACCTCTCATGGAGACCATTATCATTACTATAATGGCAAGGTTCCTTATGATGCCATCATCAGTGAAGAACTCCTCATGAAAGATCCGAATTATCAGTTGAAGAATGCAGATATTGTTAATGAAATCAAGGGTGGCTATGTGATTAAGGTAGACGGGAAATACTATGTTTACCTCAAGGATGCGGCTCATGCGGACAATATTCGGACAAAAGAAGAGATTAAACGTCAGAAGCAGGAACATAGTCATAATCATAATGCAAGCACAGATAATGCTGTTGCTGCAGCCAGAGCCCAAGGACGCTATACAACGGATGATGGTTATATCTTCAATGCCTCTGATATTATAGAAGATACGGGTGATGCTTATATTGTCCCTCACGGCAATCACTTCCACTATATTCCTAAGAGTGACTTGTCTGCTAGTGAATTAGCTGCTGCTCAGGCCTTCCTATCTGGAAAAGGCGGTCAATTAAGTACGGTTGAATATCGTTCAAGCAGGGGAGAAACAAGATCTAGTGTGAGAACGAGTCAATCTGAGGCTCCTCAAGATTCTGCAACAGCTCCTGAGAGTCAAAACGAGGACTTGGATAGTCTCCTTCAAGAATTGTATGCTTTGCCACTTAGCCAACGTCATGTGGAGTCTGATGGATTGGTATTTGACCCAGCACAGATTACAAAACGTACAGCCAATGGTGTGGCTGTTCCTCACGGAGATCATTTCCATTTCATTCCTTATTCACAAATGTCTGCTTTGGAAGAAAAATTGGCTCGAAATCTACCAATTGGAGGTCAGCCAGTTCAAAGTCATTCTGACAATACGAAACCAAGCAGTACAGATAAACCAAGTTCAACACCAAGTTCACCGATTAAACCAAACTTTAATCTCAATACGCCGGCACCGAATAGAGGAACTGGAGGCGCTTATACAACGGATGATGGGTATGTCTTTAGTCCGACAGATGTGATTGAAGATACAGGTGACGCTTTTGTTGTACCGCACGGCAATCATTTTCACTATATACCTAAGAGTGATTTGTCAGCAGGAGAATTGGCTGCCGCCCAAGCTTATTGGAATGGGAAACAGGGTTCTCATTCTTCTACAAGCTCAAGTAAACCAAGTAGTGATAATGCTAAACCAGTCCAACCAAGTTTGACAGAGACTCCAAACCTGACTGTCACCCCAACTTATCATCAAAATCAAGGGGAAGATATCCCAACACTTTTAAGTAAATTGTATGCCAAACCTTTATCAGAACGCCATGTGGAATCTGATGGATTAGTCTTTGATCCGGCACAAATCATCAAACGTACAGCTAACGGTGTAGCAGTGCCTCACGGAGACCATTATCACTTTATCCCTTATTCACAAATGTCTGATTTAGAGCAGAAGATTGCTAGAATTATTCCGTTAAAAGGACAAAATGGCAGTGTCTTGCCAAGTGTTACTCCTCTGAAGCCAGCCCCTACTACCAAACCTCTAGCACCAGTGGAAAATAAACCGACAGAATTTGATGTCAACCAGGTTGTTAGAAAAGTTGGCGACGGTTATATTATCGAGGATAAGGGCGTTAGTCGTTATGTTCTAGCTAAAGACTTAGCCAAGGATAAGATTGATGCTATTGAAAATCTCTTGTCTAAGAAAACTCAAGAGACACACGCTCTAGTTGCGAAGAAAGAAAATGTATCACCTCGTGACCAAGAATTTTATGATAAAGCTTATCATTTGTTGACCGAGGCTCATAAAGCCTTGTCTGAAAATAAGGGTCGTACTTCTGATTTCCAAGCCTTAGACAAGTTAGCAGAACGCTTGAATGATGAATCTTCTAATAAAGGAAAATTAGTAGATGATTTATTAGTATTCCTAGCACCAATTATCCACCCAGAGCGACTTGGCAAACCAAATGCTCAAATTGCTTATACGGACGATGAAATTAAATTAGCGAAATTAGCAGGTAAGTATACAACAGAAGATGGCTATATCTTTGATCCTCGTGATATAACGAGCGATGAAGGCGATGCCTATGTAACTCCGCATATGACTCATAGTCATTGGATCAAGAAAGAAAGTTTGTCTGAAGCTGAAAGAGCAGCAGCTCAGGCTTATGCTAAAGAGAAAGGTTTGACGCCTCCTTCAACAGATAATCAGGGTTCAGGAAATACTGAGGTTAAAGGAGTAGAAGCAATCTATAATAAAGTGAAGGCAGCTAAGAAAGTTCCACTTGATCACATGCCTTACAATCTCCAACATACTGTTGAAGTTAAAAACGGTAGCTTGATTATACCTCATTACGACCATTACCATAACATTAAATTTTCTTGGTTTGACGAAGGACTATATGAGGCACCTAAAGGTTATAGCCTTGAGGATCTTTTTGCGACTGTAAAATATTATGTTGAACATCCAAATGAACGCCCTCACTCAGATAATGGTTGGGGAAATGCCAGCGACCATGTTCGTAAAAATAAGGCAGACCAAGACAGTAAACCTGATGAAGATAAGGAACATGATGAAGTAAGTGAGCCAACTCGCCCTGAATCTGATGAAAAAGAGAATCACGCAGGTTTAAACCCTTCAGTAGATAATCTTTATAAACCGAGCACTGATGAAGACGAGACAGAGGGAGTTGCTAACGATACAACAGACGAAGCTGAAGTCCCTCAAGTAGAAACAGAAAAAGTAGAAGCTAAACTCAAAGAAGTAGAAGCTTTACTTGATAAAGTAACGGATGCTAGTTTGAAAGACAATGTGACAGAGAGCCTAGCTGGTTTACGAAATAATCTGAGTCTCCAAACCATGGATAATAATGGCATCATGGCAGAAGCAGAGAAATTACTTGCTTTGTTAAAAAGGTAGTGAGTCAGTTATGACGAAATCAGAAGCATAAATTTATCCTGTTAAATTAAAATGATGTAAGAGTCAGTAGCAATACTGGCTTTTATTTGTCTCGCTCCGTAAGGTTCAGGCTAAATAAACCACCTGATTTTTTGGGGGGCTTTGGCTTCATTTAGGAGAAATCAATCTATATCCAAGGTTAGTAACTTAATTATAGGTCTTCCTTTGTTAGAGAAGATAATGGTAAAAGGGTAGGGGGGAATTGATTTTACAGTTTAGGATGTTTTGATGACAATTTATGATTTGAAGAGGATATTTGGAAAAGATATGCTATACTAAACTTTTGATTCAATTAAACAAACCATTCTATTCAATAAGCTAGTCAAGAAAAACAGAGGATTTAAGATGAAAAAACGAATTATTCAGATTTTACTAGCATTATCCTTAATTTTTTACAAATCAACTTGGTTTTGGGGAATTTTCAATCACCTCGCAAAGCCTTATCTACCAGCAAGTCGTGAATTTTTTCAGATTCTGCTTTGGATGGAGAGTGGAGGTCTTTTATTAGCGGTCATCTATCTACTAGTTTTTGCAGGAAAGAAGACTTTTCATTTCAAGTGGCAGCTGAGGTACTTTATCTACCTTTTACTGGGCTACATCATTTCGTATATGTCGGACTTCCTCTTGTCTTATTTCATACCCTCGTCTTCAAATCAAATCTCTTTGAATGAAACGATAGAAATGATAGGGAGACAGGAATTACCCTATTTTTTGCTCATAGCTTGCTTCATCGGCCCTATTGCTGAGGAGTTGATTTATCGCGGTGTGCTTATGACAACCTTTTTCAAAAACTCGCCTTGGTACGGAGATGTCTTGCTTTCTGCTATTATTTTCGGTTATATTCATATCAATTTCGCTTTAACTCCTCTTGCTTTTTTCATTTATGCTAGCGGAGGGCTTATTTTGGCTCTATTGTATCGTATGACTAAAAATCTCTACTATCCAATACTAGTTCATATTCTCATCAATATCACTGCCTTCTGGGATGTGTGGTTACTCCTATTTTCAGGAAGTTAGCTTACTAAAACAATGTCGGAACTTTCCGGCATTTTCTTTTCAATAGATGAGCAAGAACTGATTATTTTCAGACTTGGGTGGCTAATCATGGTATAATAAAAGGTAATGAAAAATTCCAACGAGGCAGAGATGAAATTACTTTATACTGATATTCGGACTTCTTTGACTGAAATTCTAACCAGAGAGGCGGAAGAGCTAGTTGCTGCTGGCAAGCGGGTCTTCTACATCGCCCCCAACTCTCTTTCTTTTGAAAAGGAACGTGCCGTGCTGGAATGCTTGTCCCAGCAGGCTTCTTTTGCGATTACCGTCACGCGCTTTGCTCAAATGGCTCGTTACCTAGTCTTGAATGACTTGCCTGCCAAGACCAGTCTAGATGACATCGGTCTTGGGATGGCCTTTTACAAATGCCTTGCCGAACTTGATCCCCAAGACTTACGAGTATACGGAGCCATCAAGCAGGATCCTCAGTTTATCCAGCAGTTGATAGAGCTTTACCACGAGATGACCAAGGCTCAAATGAGTTTTTTAGACTTGGAGAGTTTGACGGATGAGGACAAGAGGGCCGATTTACTCTTGATTTTTGAGAAGGTAACGGCTTATCTCAATCAGGGGCAGTTAGCTCAAGGAAGTCAGTTGTCTCAATTGATTGAGGCTATTGAGAATAACAAGGTAAGTAGTGATTTTAATCAAATCGCCTTGGTTATTGATGGATTTACCCGTTTTTCTGCCGAGGAAGAGCGGATTGTGGACTTACTTCACGGCAAGGGTGTTGAGATTGTCATTGGGGCTTATGCTAGTAAGAAAGCTTATACCAGTCCATTCGCTGAAGGCAATCTTTATCAAGCCAGTGTGGAGTTTCTCCATCATTTAGCTGCTAAATACCAAACGCCTGCTCAGGATTATTCTCAATCTCACGAGAAGATGGATAGTTTTGACAAGGCTTCTCGTTTGCTAGAAGCGTCTTATGACTTTTCAGAATTAACATTGGATGTCGATGATGAGGACCGTGAAAACTTACAAATCTGGTCTTGTTTGACGCAAAAAGAAGAGTTGGAGTTGGTAGCCCGTAGCATTCGTCAGAAATTGCACGAGAACTCAAATCTGAGTTACAAGCATTTTCGCATTCTTTTGGGGGATGTAGCGTCTTATCGATTATCTCTAAAAACAATTTTTGACCAGTATCAAATTCCTTTCTATCTAGGCAAAAGCGAATCCATGGCGCATCATCCCTTAACACAGTTTGTCGAGTCTGTTTTAGCTTTAAAACGCTATCGTTTCCGTCAGGAAGATTTGATAAACCTTCTTAGAACAGGTTTGTATAGCGACCTTAGTCAAGCTGATATTGATGCATTTGAGCAATATATCCGCTATCTTGGTATCAATGGCTTGCCAGCCTTTCAGCAAACCTTTACCAAATCCCACCATGGAAAATTTAATCTGGAACGTTTAAATGCTCTTCGTCTGCGTATTTTAACACCTCTTGAGACTCTTTTTGCTAGCAGAAAACAAAAGGCTGAAAATCTCTTGCAAAAGTGGAACTCTTTTCTAAAAGAAGGAGCTGTGACCAAGCAGTTGCAAGATTTGACAGCCACTATGGAAGCTCTAGAACAGGAAAGACAAGCTGAAGTTTGGAAGGCTTTCTGTCATGTTTTAGAGCAATTTGCGACTGTTTTTGCTGGTTCACAGGTTAGTCTAGAGGACTTCCTAGCCTTGCTCCATTCTGGAATGAGTTTGTCTCAGTATCGCACTATTCCAGCGACAGTGGATACTGTTCTGGTGCAGAGTTACGATTTGATTGCGCCTTTGACAGCTGACTTTGTCTACGCCATTGGGCTGACTCAGGACAATTTACCAAAAATCGCGCAAAATACCAGTCTTTTGACAGATGAAGAAAAGCAAAATCTAAACCAAGCAACCGAAGAAGGCGTTCAATTACTGATTGCTAGTAGTGAAAATCTCAAGAAAAATCGCTATACTATGCTTTCCTTGGTCAATTCTGCTCGTAAGCAGTTGGTCTTGTCGGCTCCAAGCCTTTTTAACGAAAGTGAAAGCAAGGAATCAGCTTATCTTCAAGAGCTAGTTCATTTTGGATTTAGCAGGAAAGAGAAGAGGATGAATCACAAAGGGCTGTCTAAGGAGGATATAGGGACCTATCACAGTCTTTTGTCTAGTCTGGTTGCCTATCACCAGCAGAGCGAGACGGACGAGACGAGTGATAGGGAGCAAGATTTGACCTTTGTCAAGGTTCTGGCGCGTGTCATGGGTAAAAAGTTAGACCAGCAAGGTCTGAAAAATCCTGCCCTTCCAACCAGTCCAAGTAGTAAGCAGTTGACCAAAGATACCTTACAAGCTCTCTATCCTACTGATCAGGAGTTTTACCTGTCTACCTCTGGTTTGACGGAGTTTTACCGGAACCAATACAGTTATTTCCTCCGCTACGTGTTAGGCTTGCAGGAAGAATTGCGCCTGCGTCCGGATGCCCGTAGTCATGGGAATTTCTTGCACCGTATTTTTGAACGTGCCTTGCAGTTGCCTGACGAAGATTCCTTTGACCACCGTCTAGAACAAGCTATTCAAGAAACCAGTCAAGAACGCGAATTTGAAGCCATTTATCAAGAAAGTTTGGAAGCCCAGTTTACCAAGGAAGTTCTACTTGATGTTGCACGGACGACTGGCCACATTCTCCGACACAATCCAGCTATTGAAACCATCAAAGAAGAGGCGAATTTCGGTGGGAAAGAGCAGGCCTTTATTCAATTGGACAATGGACGCAGTGTCTTTGTACGAGGAAAGGTTGACCGGATTGACCGTTTGAAAGCTGATGGAGCGATAGGGGTAGTAGACTACAAATCCAGTCTGACTCAGTTCCAGTTTCCTCATTTCTTTAATGGGCTCAATTCCCAGTTACCAACCTATCTAGCCGCCTTAAAAAGAGAAGGGGAGCAGAACTTTTTCGGTGCCATGTACTTGGAAATGGCTGAGCCTGTTCAATCTCTGATGGCTGTTAAGAGTCTGGCGGGGGCAGTAGTAGAAGCCAGCAAGTCTATGAAATACCAAGGGCTCTTTTTAGAAAAAGAAAGCAGTCATTTGGGTGAATTTTACAATAAAAACAAGGCTAATCAGCTGACGGATGAGGAATTTCAGCTCCTACTGGACTACAATGCCCATCTTTATAAAAAAGCGGCTGAGAAGATTTTAGCAGGCCAGTTCGCTATTAACCCTTATACTGAAAATGGCAGAAGTATTGCACCGTATGTTCAGCAACATCAGGCTATTACAGGATTTGAAGCAAATTACCACTTGGGTCAAGCCCGTTTCCTAGAAAAGTTGGACTTGGCTGACGGCAAGCGTCTGGTCGGAGAAAAACTCAAGCAAGCTTGGTTTGAAAAAATAAGAGAGGAGTTGAATCGATGAAGTCCATTCCCTTTTTAACTGATGAGGAAATTCAAAAACTCCAAGAAGCAGAAGCAAATTCGAGCAAGGAACAAAAGAAAACTGTCGAACAAATCGAAGCTATCTACACTTCTGGCCAGAATATCCTGGTTTCAGCGTCGGCTGGTTCTGGTAAAACCTTTGTCATGGCAGAGCGTATTCTGGACCAATTGACGCGTGGTGTCGAAATTTCTCAACTCTTTATCTCAACCTTTACCGTTAAGGCTGCCACAGAGCTTAAGGAACGTTTGGAGAAAAAAATCAGCCAACAAATCCAAGAAAGTAGCGATGTTGATCTCAAACAACACTTGGGCCGCCAGTTGGCAGACCTACCCAACGCTGCCATCGGAACCATGGACTCTTTCACACAAAAATTCCTTGGTAAACATGGCTATCTGATTGATATTGCGCCTAATTTCCGTATTTTACAAAACCAAAGCGAGCAACTCCTTCTAAAAAACGAAGTCTTTCATGAGGTATTTGAAGCGCATTATCAAGGTAAACAGAAAGAGACCTTTAGTCATTTGCTGAAAAACTTTGCTGGGCGCGGCAAGGATGAACGGGGGCTACGCCAGCAAGTCTATAAAATCTATGACTTCCTCCAATCCACCAGCAATCCGCAAAAGTGGCTGAGTGAATCTTTTCTCAAAGGCTTTGAAAAAGCTGATTTTAACAGTGAAAAAAACAAACTTACTGAGCAAATCAAACAAGCCCTTTGGGATTTGGAAAGCTTTTTCCGTTATCATTTGGATAACGATGCCAAGGAGTTTCCTAAGGCTGCCTATTTAGAAAATGTTCAGTTGGTTCTGGATGAAATTGGCTCCTTAAATCAGGAGTCTGATAGTCAGGCTTATCAAGCAGTGCTTGTGCGTGTTGTCGCAATTTCGAAAGAAAAAAATGGTCGAGCTCTGACTAATGCTAGTCGTAAGGCTGATTTGAAGCCACTGGTCGATGCCTACAACGAAGAGAGGAAGGCCCAGTTTGCTAAACTAGGACAACTGTCAGACCAGATAACCATTCTCGACTATCAAGAACGTTATCATGGAGACACTTGGAAACTAGCTAAAACCTTCCAAGCCTTCATGAGTGATTTTGTGGAGGCTTATCGTCAGCGTAAGCGCCAGGAAAACGCCTTTGAATTCGCTGATATTAGCTATTACACCATTGAGATTTTAGAGAATTTCCCGCAAGTTCGTGAGGCTTATCAGGAGCGCTTCCATGAAGTCATGGTCGATGAGTATCAGGATACCAACCATATTCAAGAACGGATGCTGGAATTACTTTCTAATGGCCACAATCGCTTTATGGTGGGGGATATCAAGCAATCTATCTATCGTTTCCGTCAGGCAGATCCGCAGATTTTTAATGAAAAATTTCAACGCTATGTGCAAAATCCAAAAGAGGGCAAGCTCATTCTCCTCAAGGAAAATTTCCGTAGTAGTTCAGAAGTGCTGTCAGCAACCAATGATGTTTTTGAACGTCTTATGGACCAAGAAGTCGGAGAAATCAACTATGATAACATGCACCAGCTTGTTTTTGCCAATACCAAACTAACTTCCAATCCAGACAACAAGGCGGAATTTCTCCTCTACGACAAGGACGATTCTAGTGAGGAAGAAGAGAGCCAAGCAGAAACAAAATTAACAGGTGAAATGCGCCTGGTCATCAAGGAAATCCTCAAACTCCATCAAGAAAAAGGTGTTGCTTTTAAGGAAATTGCCCTTTTGACCTCTAGCCGCAGCCGTAATGATCAGATTCTCCTCGCCTTATCTGAGTACGGGATACCTGTCAAAACCGACGGCGAGCAAAACAATTATCTTCAATCCTTAGAAGTACAAGTCATGTTGGATACACTTCGTGTCATTCACAATCCCCTGCAAGACTATGCCTTGGTTGCTCTTATGAAGTCTCCAATGTTTGGCTTTGATGAGGACGAGTTGGCACGTTTGTCCCTCCAGAAAGCTGAAGATAAAGTCCAAGAAAATCTCTATGAGAAACTGGTCAATGCTCAAAAACTTGCAACAAGCCAGAAAAACTTAATTCATACTGATTTAGCTGAAAAACTAAACCAATTCATGGATATCTTGGATTCTTGGCGCTTGTATGCCAAAACCCACTCCCTCTATGACTTGATTTGGAAGATTTACAATGACCGTTTTTATTATGACTATGTTGGGGCTTTGCCAAATGGGCCTGCTAGACAGGTCAATCTCTATGCCCTAGCACTGCGTGCTGATCAATTTGAAAAGAGTAATTTCAAAGGCTTATCACGTTTTATTCGTATGATTGACCAAGTCTTAGAAGCCCAGCACGATCTTGCAAGCGTGGCTGTCGCACCGCCCAAAGATGCAGTGGAACTCATGACCATTCACAAGAGTAAAGGGCTAGAGTTTCCTTACGTCTTCATCCTCAATATGGATAAAGATTTCAACAAGCAAGACTCTATGTCAGAGGTCATTCTCAGTCGTAAAAATGGGCTTGGTGTCAAATATATTGCCAAAATGGAGACAGGAGCAGTGGAAGATCACTATCCTAAAACCATCAAACTCTCCATTCCTAGTCTGACCTATAGACAGAATGAAGAGGAATTACAGCTGGCAAGCTATTCAGAGCAAATGCGTCTACTGTATGTTGCCATGACGCGAGCTGAGAAAAAGCTCTATCTTGTCGGCAAGGGTTCTCGTGAAAAACTGGAAGCCAAGGAATACCCAGCAGCTAAAAATGGAAAACTAAATAGCAACACTAGACTTCAAGCAAGGAATTTCCAAGATTGGATGTGGGCTATCAATAAAGTGTTTGCAAAGGATAATCTCAACTTTAGCTATCGTTTTGTTAGTGAAGACCAGTTGACTAGAGAAACTATCGGTCAATTGGAAAACAAGAGCCCTCTACAAGACAGCTCTCAAGCAGACAACCGCCAGTCAGAGATCATCAAAGAAGCCCTTGAAATGCTGAAAGAGGTGGAAGTCTATAATACTCTTCACCGCGCAGCTATTGAATTGCCAAGTGTTCAAACCCCAAGTCAAATCAAGAAATTCTACGAACCTGTTATGGATATGGAAGGTGTTGAGATTGCAAGTCAAGGCCAGTCAGTAGACAAGAAAATCAGCTTTGATTTACCAGATTTTTCAACCAAAGAAAAGGTAACCGGAGCTGAGATTGGTAGTGCTACCCACGAACTCATGCAGAGAATTGACCTCAGCCAGCGACCAACGCTTGCTAGTCTGACAGAAACTCTCAAACAAGTTCAAACCAGCCCAGCTGTCAGGGACAAGATCAATCTTGCTAAAACTCTTGCATTCTTTGACACAGCGCTCGGTCAGGAAATTCTCGCTAATACCAACCATCTCTATCGCGAGCAACCTTTCTCCATGCTCAAACGAGACCCAAAGAGTCAGGAAGACTTCGTTGTCCGTGGTATCCTTGATGGCTATCTGCTTTATGAGGATAAAATCCTTCTGTTCGACTATAAGACAGACCGTTATGATGAACCAAGTCAACTCATAGACCGTTATCGTGGTCAGTTGGCACTATACGGAGAGGCTTTATCTCGAGCCTATTCGATTGAAAACATAGAAAAATACTTAATTTTACTCGGTAAAGATGAGGTTCAAGTTGTAAAAGTATAATCTAGAAAGGAGACCTCATGACACTTCCAGTTAGAAAATCCCTGCATGATGCGGTTTTACAGGCTTCAAAAGCTGATACTTGGGAACAAGCTACCAAGGAATGGAATGAAGTTTCCTTGATTTTTAATGGTATCGGCCGTAGCAATTGTGTCTGTGGAAATGCCATCAAGTACGCCTACGAACTCTTTAACGGCGTCACAGGTCAACGCCTCTTTCCGATAGGCAGCGACTGTGTTCGTCATTTTCATCGATTAAGCCTTGACCAGCAATTGGAAGAGGAAGAAAAACTGCTCAGAAAGGTTGAAAATCTGACCAGAAAAGCCCAGAAAAAGGAAAAAATCAAGGTCAATAAAAGTGACTTTGACGAGCGACTTCTAAAGTGGCTCTGGGAAAAAGGTGTTTTCAAGCCCAATCGTGGAAATCAGTTCTCACCTGAGAGAGACTACCAACTCTTCCTAGAAGTCTTTCAGGGAGGAAGTTGGACCAAGGCAGAGCCAAAGAAAAAGGCTCGCATGGAAGAAGTCCTTGAAAAGTGTATCAAACCCTTTTTACTTGGAAAGTCGGATGACCAACTCTACCTTGTCAAGCTAGGCAAGGAGAAAATTGACTACGAACAGGAACTCCGTATCCAGGCAGAGAAAGAACGCAAGAAGAGGGATAAAATCGCCAAGCAATATGCAGACAATCTGGTTCTAGCTATGGGCCCAGCAGAGCGTGCTTATCAGGATTACTTTGGCTTTACAGAGACTCTAACTCAAGAAGAACGCAAGTGGGAGAAAATACTTTTTGGTAAAAATCGAACAGAACGGGCTATCAAGGCTAAACAATACCGAAAAGAGCTGGAAAAAGACCAACGAATAGCTAGTCAGGATCCAATTGAAAGAAAGCAGAAGCAGACCTGGCTTCTCAATTCCTATTTTCGTGAGCTTCCTGAAGAAAAATCTAGATTTGCTCGGCTCTTATTAGAATATCGAAAAAGCGGAGAAGTGTCATTTTCAACCGAATATCTGTCAGATCATCTGCTCGACTTTTTCTATAAAATGAAAGCCTTTGAGTTTGAAATCGCACCAGAACAAGTTCGAGATTTTCTAAAAGAAAGCCTTCAAGCAGAGAATCTATCATCAGCACAGGAAAGCTGGATAGAAGGAATTCTCCTCAACTGCATCAAACCATTCTTAGAACGATTATTGATATGAGTAACACCTACCGTGGAAGTGTCATGGTAGGTGTTATTGTATCCCCAAAATAATATAAAACAAAGTATGAAAACGCTACTCAATTTTAAGACTTTTCGGTAAATAAAGAGTATAATTAAGGTATACTGCCTTTTTTATAGATAATACACTAATATAATAAAGGTCTTTGTAACATCGATAAATTGTATTTCAAGGAGGAATCATGGAAAAGTATTTTGGTGAAAAACAGCAGCGTTTTTCATTTAGAAAATTATCAGTAGGACTTGTCTCTGCAACGATTTCAAGTTTATTTTTTATGTCTGTATTAGCTAGTTCATCTGTGGGTGCTCAAGAAACTGCAGGAGTTCACTATAAATATGTAGCAGATTCAGAGCTATCATCAGAAGAAAAGAAGCAGATTGTCTATGATATTCCGACATACGTGGAGAATGATGATGAGACTTATTATCTTGTTTATAAATTAAATTCCCAAAATCAACTGGGAGAATTGCCAAATACTGGAAGCAAGAATGAGATGCAAGCCCTAGTTACTGGTGCTAGCTTAGCTGCTCTGGGAATTTTAATTTTTGCCGTTTCTAAGAAAAAAGTTAAGAATAAAACGGTATTACATTTAGTATTGGTTGCAGGAATAGGAAATGGTGTTCTTGTATCCGCTCATGCTTTAGAAAATAATCTTTTGCTAAATTACAATACTGACTATGAATTGACCTCTGGAGAAAAATTACCTCTTCCTAAAGCCATTTCAGGTTACACATATATTGGATATATCAAAGAGGGAAACATAACTTCTAAGTCTAAAGTAAATGATCAAGAAAAATCAGTAGCCACTCCTACAAAACAACAAAAGGTGGATTATAGTGTTACACCAAATTTTGTAGAACATCCATCAACAGTACAGGCTATTCAGGAACAAACATCTGTTTCTTCAACTAAGCCGACAGAAGTTCAAGTAGTTGAAAAACCTCTTTCTACAGAATTAACGAATCCAAGAAAAGAAGAGAAACAATCTTCAGATTCTCAAGCACAATTAGCCGAACATAAAGATGTACAAGCTGGAACTCTGGTAACCGACAAGGGTGAGCCTGCGATCCAGCCAGAGTTACCCGAAGCTGTTGTTACTGATAAAGGTGAACCAGAGCAGGTAGCACCACTACCAGAATACACAGGTCCACAGGCAGGGGCAGTAGTTGAACCTGCAGTCCAACCATCGTTACCGGAAGCAGTTGTAGCCGCCAAAGGTGAAGCGGAAGTCCAGCCATCGTTACCAGAAGCAGTTATAAGCGATAAAGGCGTACCAGAAGTCCAACCATCGTTACCAGAAGCAGTTATAAGCGATAAAGGTGTACCAGAAGTTCAGCCATCGTTACCAGAAGCAGTTGTAGCCGCCAAAGGTGAAGCGGAAGTTCAACCAGAGTTGCCAGAAGCTGTTGTAAGTGATAAAGGTGTACCGGAAGTTCAACCAGAGTTGCCAGAAGCTGTAGTAAGTGATAAAGGTGTACCAGAAGTCCAACCATCGTTACCAGAAGCAATTGTAACAGATAAAGGTGAGCCTGAAGTCCAACCAGAGTTGCCAGAAGCTGTTGTAACAGATAAAGGCGTACCGGAAGTCCAACCATCGTTACCAGAAGCAGTCGTAACTGACAAAGGTGAGCCAGAAGTTCAACCAGCGTTGCCAGAGGCTGTAGTAAGCGATAAAGGCGAACCAGAACAGGTAGCCCCACTGCCAGAATACACAGGAGTACAGACTGGCGCTATTGTTGAACCAGAAAAAGTAGAACCACCAAAAGAATACACAGGAGTGCAAGCCGGAGCGATAGTCGAGCCAGAGAAAGTAGAAGCACCGAAAGAGTACACAGGCGTACAAGCTGGCGCTGTAGTCGAACCAGAGCAGGCTGCACCGCTACCAGAATATACAGGCGTACAAGCCGGAGCTATTGTTGAACCAGAAAAAGTAGAGCCGCCAAAAGAATACACAGGTGTACAAGCTGGAGCTATTGTTGAACCAGAACAGGTAGCACCGCTACCAGAATATACAGGTGTACAGTCGGGAGCGATAGTAGAACCAGAGAAAGTTGAACCGCTGCCAGAATACACAGGCGTACAAGCTGGAGCGATAGTTGAACCAGAACAGGTAGACCCACTTCCTGAATACAAGGGGAATATCGAGCAACTTAAACCTGAAACTCCTGTTGAGAAGCCGAAAGAAACAGATCCAGAGAAAACAATAGAACTAAGAAGTGTTTCTGATGTGGAGCTCTATAGTTATGAAGGAGATCGGTCAAGACAGCATACAAGCTTGGATAAAGTACCAGATAATAAATCTGCTTATTTCATTAAGGTGAAGTCAGCTAAATTTAAAGATGTACTGCTTCCAGTTTCAAACATTGAGGACACTACAAAAGATGGCAAACCAGTCTATAAAATCACGGCTAGATTGGAACACTTGAAGCAATCTGTAGATAATCAATATCAAGACAATTTTACTTATTATCTTCCAAAAGTTGTTCAAAACGACAGCCCTATCTACACATCATTTAAAAAATTAGTAACTGATATGAATAGTAGACCTGATGGAACTTTCACTCTGGGTGCAACCATGAATGCTCGTGAGGTTGAGTTAGGTGAAAACCAAGAAAGTTACGTTACAAGTAAATTTACCGGGACATTAATTGGTAGTCATCAAGGTAAAAATTATGGTATCTTTAATTTGAAAAAGCCGTTATTCAATAGATTAGAACACGCTACTGTTAAGGATCTCACCTTAAAAGATGTCAATATTTCTGGTAAGAATCATGTCGCATCAGTTGCTAAGGAAGCCACAAATTCTTCAACTTTAGAGAACGTTCACGCAAATGGAATCATTGCTGGTGAGCTAGGTATCGGAGGACTTGTCCAAAAAGTTGATAATTCTACAGTAAGAAATAGTAGCTTCACCGGAAGAATAACTAATACCTTTGTTACAACTTCTCAGTATGCAATTGGTGGTCTAGTCGGTCAATTAACCGGTGCTAATGCTAGGGTAGATCATTCTATTGCAACAGTAACCATTTTAAGTAATGCAGAACGTTCTAACCAAACCATTGGTGGAATCGCAGGTATCGTAGAAAATAATGCAACTGTAGCAAATAGTTATGCTGAAGGTGAAATAAATAATGCTAAACCATTCGCTAGAGTTGGTGGAGTTGCAGGTTCCCTATGGACAAATGGTTCTGACACAAAAGACAATTCTGGACGTCTATCGAGTGTTCTAAGTGATGTTACTGTTACAAATGGGAATGCAATTTCTGGTTATCATTTTGATGGGATGAAGGAGACAGAGGTTTACAGTAATAAAGACAATAAGGTAGTTAATGTTCAAGCAGTTGGAGATGAGGTAATGTCAGTTGATTCCACTGTAGAACGTGGTACTGAGATTGAAAAAACAGCAGTTCAAGCCAAGAAAGACCAGATTACTACAAAGAAAACTATAACCGTGGAAGATTTCACAAATTCTGCTAAACAGGATGTAGATTATACCAAGGCCACTCATTATCAAGCGACAAGAGAAGTTGCATATAAAAATATAGAAAAATTATTACCTTTCTATAATAGAGACACCATTGTGAAATATGGAAATCAATTATCAACTGATACTAACCTGTTTAAAAAAGAATTATTATCTGTTGTACCTATGAAAAATGAGGAAGTGGTTTCAGATATTACTTCAGACAAGAACTCTATCAATCACTTATTACTACATTACAAAGATGGAACATCTGAGAAAGTAGATTTAACCTACAATAGTGATTTTGCAAATCTGGCTGAGTATACTATTGGAACTACAGGTCTAGTATACACACCAAATACTTTCCTAAAAGATTATACATCTATAATAGATAGAGTTAAAAATGACTTAAATACAGTGCAGTATAATCCAACTGCTCTTAAGAATTTGTTAGGAATTTCGGATAATGTTAAATTAACAGAACTCTATCTAGATGAACAATTCGCTAAAACTAAAGAGCATTTGACTGAGACTCTTAAAAAATTGCTTTCAGCTGATGCTGCTGTCTCTGGAAATAATAGTGCTATTGACAATTACATGGTTGATAAAATCAAGCGAAACAAAGAAGCCTTGATGCTCGGATTAACCTATCTAGAACGCTGGTATGATTTCAAATTCGATAAGGCTAGCGCAAAAGATTTGCTTATGTTCCATATGGATTTCTTTGGTAAGGGAAATACCTCTCCGCTAGATACAATTATTGAACTGGGTAAATCTGGGTACAATAATCTCTTGGCTAAAAATAATGTGGTTACTTACAATGCCTTGCTGACGAATAACTACGGTACAAAAGATCTGTTTAGTGCTCTAGAAGGCTACCGTAAAGCATTTGCACCTACTCAAACTAACAATGAATGGTTTAAATCACAGACAAAAGCCTTAATCGTTGAAGAAAAATCTAATATTCCAGAAGTGAGGGCTAACCAGGAAAAAGCTGGTAGCAAGTACTCTATCGGTGTTTATGATCGAATCACTAGCGACAGTTGGAAATACCGTAACATGGTACTGCCTCTACTAACCTTGCCAGAAAGATCAGTATTTGTCATTTCAACTATCTCTAGTCTAGGCTTTGGTGCTTATGATCGCTATCGTAATAAAGAACATCAAGCAAGTGGTGATCTGAATAGCTTTGTTGAAAAGAGTGCTCACGAAACTGCCGAACGTCAACGCGATCACTATGATTATTGGTATCGTATTCTAGATGAAAAAGGGCGTGAGAAGCTTTACCGAAATATCTTGCTTTATGATGCCTATAAATTCGGAAATGATCATACTGAAGGAAAGGCTACAGAAGTGGCAGATTTTGATAATCCAAATCCTGCAATGAAACATTTCTTTGGTCCTGTTGGAAATAAAGTTGGTCATAATGGACACGGTGCTTATGCTACCGGTGACGCCGTTTATTATATGGGTTATCGTATGTTAGATAAGGATGGAGCTATTACTTATACTCATGAGATGACGCACGATTCAGATCAGGACATCTACCTTGGTGGCTATGGTCGAAGAAGTGGCTTGGGACCAGAGTTCTTCGCAAAAGGCTTATTGCAAGCACCAGACCATCCAAATGACGCAACCATCACCATCAACTCGATCTTGAAACATTTAAAATCGGATAGTAAAGAAGGAGAACGATTACAAATACTTGATCCAACTACGAGATTTAAAGACGCGACAGATCTTCAAAAATATGTACACAACATGTTTGATGTTGTTTATATGTTGGAATATCTTGAAGGAAATTCAATTCTTAAATTAGATACGAATCAAAAACAACAACTTCTTAGAAAAGTTACAAATGAGTACCATCCTGATCCTGATGGAAATAAGGTCTATGCAACAAATGTTGTCAGAAATCTAACAGTAGAGGAAGCTGAAAGACTACGTTCATTCAATGATTTGATTGATAATAATATTCTTTCGTCTAGGGAATATGCGTCAGGCAAATACGAAAGAAATGGCTACTTCACTATTAAATTATTTGCGCCGATTTATGCAGCATTAAGTAGTGATATAGGAACACCTGGCGACTTGATGGGACGTCGTATGGCTTATGAACTATTAGCTGCAAAAGGATTTAAAGATGGTATGGTGCCATATATCTCAAATCAATTTGAACCCGATGCTAGGGCAAATAATAAAACAATTACCTCATATGGTAAGACCAAAGGATTAGTAACAGATACATTAGTACTTCAAAAATTATTTAATGGACAATATCACACTTGGAGTGATTTTAAAAAGGCTATGTATGCAGAGCGTCAAACTAAGTTTGGACAATTAAATACAGTGTCATTTAAAGATCCATCAACCCCTTGGTATAATCGAAAAACAAAAACTATTAAATCGATAAACGAATTAGAAAATTTAATGAGAAAAGCTATATTGGAAGATTTAGATACACCTCATTGGGATAACTATAATCCAGAAACAGACAGTGCAGTTCATAAGTTGAAGAGAGCAATCTTTAAAGCTTATCTTGACCAAACTGATGATTTTAGAAGTTCAATTTTTGAAAATAAAAAATAGTGTTTACTATTAGGAAATAAAATTAAAGAAGGTGATTACGCTTGTCATTATTTAAAAAAGAACGGTTTTCAATCCGAAAAATCTGTGGGATTGTTGGTTCGGTGTTACTAGGAAGTGTCTTGGTTGCACCGTCAGTCATCCATGCTTCTACCTATCATTACATTGAAAAAAGCGCTCTTACACAAGAAGAACAAACTAAGATTCAGGCAGGAATTCCTACTGATAATGAGGAAACTTATGCTCTTATTTATCAGCAGGAAACTCTTCCTGCAACAGGTTCATCGACTTCTGTGCTTACAGCTTTAGGTCTATTAGCTATTGGTAGTTTAGTCCTTTTGGTTCATAAAAAGAAAAAAGTTGCTAGTCTGTTCTTAGTTACTACGATTGGACTGATTAGTCTTTCTAGTATGCAAGCTCTCGATATAAGCAATCCTTTGAAAGCTCCAAGTAATGAAGGAGTAGTTCAAATTGCTGGGTATCGTTATATTGGATACTTACTCCTTAATGATGATGCAATTTCAGAAATTCAACATAAAGCTGAGGGGACAAAAAATGTTCCAGTATCTGAAACTCAGGAAAGTATCCCTAATGAAGCGCCTAAAGCAGAAAAACCTAAAAATCCAGAGTCTGTAAGCACCGTTCCAAACGAGACAACTAAATCAGAGAAGCCAGAGTACACTGCACCGGTAGGCACAGTCCCTGATGAGGCGCCTAAAGCTGAGAAGCCAGAACATACAGCACCAGTTAGTGGTAATCTGGTAGAATCTGAAGTTCATGAGCAACCAGAATATACAGCTCCAATTGGCGGTAATTTAGTTGAACCAGAAGTTCATGAAAAACCAGCATACACTAAACCTATAGGTACTGTTCCAGACGAGGCT
>NZ_AEDV01000038.1 GCF_000148545.1 Streptococcus mitis SK597
GTGGCTCTTTGGACAATTTTCTTCAATTTTTTCTTTTATCTATAGTGAAATGAAAAAAACGAACAACTTGATTGAGAAATTCAAATCAATTTCCAACAATGTTTTAGAAAACATAGTGTACTATTAAAGAGTTTGTTTCACATAATATAATGACAAAAACAGTTAACCGTAGCAAACTTGATACAAATTTTAACATTTATAGTACAATAGGTTTAAATTCTTAAGAAAGTTGGTTCTTTATTGGAAACGCTAGTATTTTCAATCTCCGTTTTTCTAGCAGGGGTATTGTCCTTCTTTTCTCCTTGTATTTTTCCACTTCTGCCAGTTTATGCTGGAATTTTATTGGATGATCAGGAAAGCGCAAAAAGCATCTCCTTGTTTGGAAGAAAAGTTGCCTGGTCAGGTTTGATTCGGACCCTTTGCTTTATCGCAGGCATTTCACTCATTTTCTTTATTCTAGGCTTTGGTGCAGGTTACTTTGGTAATATTCTCTATGCCAATTGGTTTCGCTATACCATGGGTACGATTATTATCATTTTAGGCCTTCACCAGATGGAAATTTTTCATTTTAAGAAATTAGAGGTTCAAAAAAGCTTTACTTTTAAGAAATCAGAAGCCAATCGTTATTGGTCAGCCTTTTTACTCGGTATTACCTTTAGCTTTGGTTGGACGCCTTGTATTGGTCCTGTTTTGAGTTCTGTTTTAGCTCTTGCAGCTTCTGGAGGCAATGGTGCTTGGCAAGGAGCTATCTATACTCTTATTTACACTCTGGGGATGGCCATTCCTTTCTTGGTTTTGGCTCTAGCTTCAGGTGTAGTAATGCCTTATTTTAGTAAAATTAAACGTCATATGATGCTACTGAAGAAAATTGGTGGTTTCCTCATTATTTTAATGGGAATTTTGTTATTATTAGGACAAGTAAATATTCTAGCTGGAATTTTTGAATAAAGGAGAAAAAGATGAAAAAAGTAATGTTTGCTGGCTTAAGCCTCTTGTCATTAGTCGTATTGATAGCCTGTGGTGAGGAAGAGACTAAAAAGACTCAAGCTCCACAACAATCCCCAAAACAACAGCAACAAACGACTGTACAACAAATTGCTGTTGGAAAAGATGCGCCAGACTTCACCTTGCAATCCATGGATGGTAAAGAAGTTAAGTTATCTGATTATAAGGGAAAAAAAGTCTACTTGAAGTTTTGGGCTTCATGGTGTGGTCCATGTAAGAAAAGTATGCCTGAGTTGATGGAATTAGCGGCGAAACCAGATCGTGATTTTGAAATTCTTAGTGTCATTGCACCAGGAATTCAAGGTGAAAAAACTGTCGAGCAATTCCCACAATGGTTCCAAGATCAAGGTTATAAAGATATCCCAGTTCTTTATGACACAAAAGCAACCACATTCCAAGCTTATCAAATTCGAAGTATTCCTACAGAATATCTAATTGATAGTCAAGGGAAGATTGGAAAGATTCAATTTGGTGCTATCAGCAACGCGGATGCAGAAGCAGCCTTTAAAGAAATGAACTAGCATAGATAAAGAGAATCTGATTACAAATTTCATGGTATAATAGATGGTAACCGTAACGTTGCCGTCTTTTTTGTCGGCCAATAGAAAGAGAAGAGAATGTTAAAGAAAAATGATATTGTAGAAGTTGAAATTGTTGATTTGACCCACGAAGGAGCCGGTGTTGCCAAGGTGGATGGTTTGGTATTCTTTGTCGAGAATGCTTTACCAAGTGAAAAAATCCTCATGCGAGTCCTCAAGGTCAATAAAAAGATTGGCTTTGGGAAAGTAGAAGAATACCTTGTCCAATCACCACACCGTAATCAAGATCTAGATTTGGCTTATCTGCGTTCAGGAATCGCTGATTTAGGACATCTTTCCTATCCAGAACAGCTCAAGTTTAAAACCAAGCAAGTCAAGGACAGTCTCTACAAGATTGCTGGGATTGCAGATGTAGAGGTTTCTGAAACGCTTGGCATGGAAAATCCAGTTAAGTATCGTAACAAGGCACAGGTGCCTGTTCGTCGTGTTAATGGTGTCTTAGAAACTGGATTTTTCCGTAAGAATTCCCACGATCTCATGCCTTTGGAAGATTTCTTTATCCAAGATCCTGTGATTGATGAGGTAGTAGTAGGTCTACGTGACTTGCTCCGTCGTTATGATTTGAAACCTTATGATGAAAAGGAACAAGCTGGCTTGATTCGAAATCTTGTGGTGCGTCGTGGACACTATTCAGGTCAAATTATGGTTATTTTGGTAACAACTCGTCCCAAAATTTTTCGTGTCGACCAATTGATTGAACAACTAATCAAGCAGTTCCCAGACATTACGTCTGTTATGCAAAATATCAACGACCAGAACACCAATTCGATTTTTGGTAAGGAATGGCGCACCCTTTATGGACGAGACTTTATCACTGACCAGATGTTGGGAAATGACTACCAAATCGCTGGACCCGCTTTTTACCAAGTCAATACTGGAATGGCTGAAAAACTTTATCAAACAGCCATTGACTTTGCTGCATTAAAAGAAGATGATGTGGTTATCGATGCTTATTCTGGTATTGGAACAATTGGCCTCTCTGTTGCGAAACATGTCAAAGAAGTTTATGGTGTTGAGGTAATTCCAGAAGCGGTTGAGAATAGCAAGAAGAATGCTCAACTGAACCATATTTCAAACGCCCACTATGTCTGTGACACAGCTGAAAATGCAATGAAGAATTGGCTTAAAGATGGAATTCAACCAAGCCTTATTCTAGTGGACCCACCAAGAAAAGGACTCACAGAAAGCTTTATCAAGGCCAGTAGTCAAACAGGAGCAGACCGCATCGCCTATATCTCCTGCAATGTCGCTACTATGGCGCGTGATATCAAACTCTACAGAGAATTGGGATATGAATTGAAGAAAGTACAGCCGGTTGATTTATTTCCGCAAACGCACCACGTCGAGTGTGTGAGTTTGTTAGAGAAACGCAATTAATTCTCAAAAGGTTCCCCGAACCTTTTGAGTTCCACAGACGCACCATGTGGAGTGTGTGGCATTGCTTGTAAAAGCGTAAAAACCTTGTAACGAAAAGGGTTATGAAAAGCCTTGTAGGTAAGGCTTTTTCTCGTTTAGAGGGGAAGTATTAGAGTAACCTCTCAAATTTTTTACTAGCTCTGATAACTTATTCGAGATAGATTCTATTACCATAAACACTGTGGTGATGTTTTGTTTCTAAAAGATATGAAGTAGATGGGAATAAATGTATTAAAATTACTTTTGGTTTTTTGAATATGATTATTTTAAAGGAAATACAAATTTTCATTTTGATGAAATAGCTAACTTTATGTTTTTTGAGAATAATCTCCTATGAGAGTATAATTAATTTTTAAAGTCCAGTCTTACATGTAAATCAAGTGTTAAATTTAATTTCATTAAGGTAATAGTGAAAAGTTAGTTGATAAATTTGAAAAAATGAGTTAAGATACACTAGGAAAAAGAAAGGATAATAGTGATGAAAAATGCAATTAGTTTATTTTCTTCGTCTGGTATAGGTGATTTAGGGTTACATAAAAATGGTATAGAAACAGTAGTTGCTTGTGAACTTTTAAAGGAGCGAGCAGAATTGTTTCAAGTTAATAACCCGAATTCAAAAGTATTTAATGGGGATATTTGGGAACTAGAAGATGATATAGTTGATTATTATCAGACGAATTTCAAAGGGAATCCGTTTATTATATTAGCAACCCCCCCTTGTCAAGGAATGTCTTCTAATGGAATGGGAAAGATGTTGAATGATTTTAGAAAAGGCCTAAGACCAAAATATGATGAAAGAAATCGTTTAATTATTCCTGCTGTCCGTATCATTAAGAAATTACGACCCAAATGGATTATATTTGAGAATGTTTCAAATATGGTTAATACACTGATATATGATGAAAAGGATAATTTAGTAAATATAATTGATTATATTCATGAGGAATTAGGGGACGAGTATATAGGTGAACCTCAGATAATTAATATGGCTGATTACGGCGTTCCTCAAAATAGAGTTAGATTATTGACAGTTTTTTCAAGAACGAAAAAGGGAAAAAGGTATTTCGCTTATAATAAGACTTTTATTCCAGAGCAAACGCACTCTAAGGAAGGAAATCTTCTAACCAGCAAATGGCTTACTTTAAGGGATACAATTGGTGACCTACCTTCGCTAAGAGCGGAAAAAGGTAAAAACGAAAGTAAGGAGAACTTACTCCACAGGGTTCCAATCTTAGATGAGAAAAAACTATTTTGGTTAGATAATACATCAGAAGGAAAATCAGCATTTAACAATCAGTGTATTAATCAAGAATGTTTATACCAAGAAAATAGTTTACATGGTTCAAGACATAATGTTGAAGGTATTAATAAGTCAAAAACTGATACGCCTTTATATTGTCAAAAATGTGGATCACTTCTTCCTAGACCATATGTAGAAGACAAGTATAGTGGTGAAAAAAGGTTAATGAAAGGATTTGTTAGTGCTTATAAGAGAATGTATTGGGATGAGCCAGCTAGTACAATTACTCAAAATTTCCAATATGTATCCTCTGATAACAAAGTTCATCCGACTCAAACAAGAGTATTATCTTTGTGGGAAGCGTTGAGATTACAGACTATTTCTGATTATGAGTATACTTTCAAAGTGAATAATAAACTTGTAAAGGATGGTCTGATTCGTGATTCGATTGGAGAAAGTGTTCCTCCTCATATTATTGATTTGATTGTAAAAAACATACTTCAAATTGAAAATGAATAAATTAATCGAGTAGGGGATAATCTCTAGCCCCTCTCACACCACCGTACATGCCGTTCGACATACGGCGGTTCAACTAACTTTTAACGCATGTCGTTCAAGGTAATAATCCAGACACGAAACCAGTCCACGTTTTTCAAGGACTGGTTTTGATATAGCACGTTTAAGTACCGACTTCTGAGCTACTAATTGATAATGGTCGCCCCAGCCAGATACCTTATCTGCTACCCATTTAGGAACTCCTAACTTAAGCAATCCCCATAATCATCTAGATTTCTTCTTCCATTGCTTCCAGATAATCACTCGTAGGCGAGTACGCAAGCGCTCATCTATGCTGGTGACTATACTTTTCATATTTCCCAGCGAGAAATAGTTTATCCATCCTCGAATGGACAAATTCAGTTGCTCAATACGTCTTGTTAAGTCTATACTCCATTTCCTCTGTGTTAGTTTCTTCAATTTAAGCTTGAATCTCCGAACACTATCTTGATGTGGACGACTTTTCCAACCGTCTGATGATTTCCAGAACCCAAAACCTAAGTATTTCAGCTCTCTTGGTCTGCTAATCTTAGTCTTGGTCATATTTACTTTCAAACCTAGCCGTTTCTCAATAAAACGACTGACTGAATACATTACACGCTTAGCGGCTGCCTCGCTTTCGACCGTAATCACACAATCATCTGCGTAGCGCACAAATCGAAGTCCCCTCTTTTCTAATTCCTTGTCCAATTCATTAAGCATGATATTGGATAAGAGAGGAGATAAATTTCCTCCCTGTGGTGTACCAACTAGCGTTTTATGACGCTGACCGTTAATGATAACACCTGAATGAAGATACTTACGAATCAAGGATTCCGTATCTCCGTCTTCGATAATGTTATGTACTAAGGACATCAATCTATCTTGAGGAACCGTATCGAAAAATTTCTCTAGGTCTATATCCACTATCCACTCATAGCCGTCATTTAAGTACTCTAAGAGCTTCATGATGGCTTTTTCACATGACCTATTTGGTCTGAAGCCATAACTCGTATCTGAGAAATGAGGTTCACAAATGGGGCTCATGACTTGGACAATGGCTTGTTGAATCATTCTATCCATAACCGTTGGAATTCCTAATTGACGAATACCTCCGTTTGGTTTGGGAATCTCAACTCTGAGAACTGGTTGAGGCTTATATTTTCTCTGTTTTATCAGTTCCTTAGTCAGGCGCCAGTTTTGTCTGAGATAATTATCCATCTCTTCGATAGTAATTCCATCAATCCCAGCTGAGCCTTTATTGGATTTTACTTGATTGTAGGCTTCCAGCATATTTTCGCGTGATAAATATCTTATCTATCAATTTTGACATGTGCGTATTCCTTTCTTGTTTTGGTGTCTGAGGGACATCTTATATTGGTGAGCCTTCATCTAGTCAATACATGACAGACTCCAGTTCTATCAGACCACTCGTTTTACAGACACAAGTGAAGTAGGATTACTTCGATCTGTCGTTTTCTCTTTCTAGCGACAGACCTCAAACAGTCTCTCCCCAGACTGTTTGAGTATTCCCCCTTCGCTCCACTTCCATTACAGAAGTTTCCTCACTACTATGGGTTCGGCTGACTTCTCATGATTCGTTGTTACTACGCTTTCAGCACTCATGAGACCTCACGGGATAAGTCGTACATCTTTCCTCGTTTATACAAGATATGAGGACGTTAAAAGGTTACAGTGAAAAAGATAAATCTTAGTCCGAATTCATTTACTCTCGTGATTTACGCATATAGGTTACGACTACCTTTTTGGACTTTAGAGTTTCAGGCCCCCTTATCCGCTATATACGCCTTACCTATCACGTTCCTGTTCGTAGAGCCACGATTTCGCTATCCCTTCCTCTGACGATTCTTATTTCCAGCGTCAGACTTGGGAATCACTATTGGGTTCACCGGTAGCGGGTGCCCACGGAGGACTTACACCTCAGATGCACGACATGCCCGTCGTACGTCAAAAAGGACTTAGCAATTGTACTGAGTCCTTTTTAAAAGTTAAATTTTAGAAGATTATAAATCAATTATATAGAGATATCATATCCAATCCATTTTTTTAATTTTAATTTTTCAATATATTTTTTATCATCTAGAACAGCAATCCAACTTGTACACATTTTTTTAACTCCAGAGGAATTCATAATTGAGACACTCGTAGTACGTCCTCCATCAACTTTAGGATGCACGATCCTTCCCCAATCTTCCTGTGAAAGATTATTACTGTAGAAAACTGCTATAATAGTTGGAACTTCATCAATAAAATCCCACAAAATTCCAATTAAATTATTAGTGTCTCTATGATGTGCTTTCCAGTCGAATGAATTAAGTAAATTTATGCGCTGTTCCCCAATTAATGGCTTTGGAACTTGTGAAGCTGGTGGAGTTGTACCACAAGTAGCTTTGACTTCAATACCGCCAAATTTATAAGGACTAAACAATGCTTTTTCTTTTGGATATTTTTTACCGTTTTCAACTGTATATAGTGTATGATAGTATGCTAATTTATCGTCACTGTTAGTAAGTAATAAGTCAGGATAACCATCTTGATGAAGATTAGATTGTAAATTTTGATTTGAAAACTTTTGAAGACTTTTTCCAAAGTATTCACCTACAACACCGCTAAGATTACGCATGCCCATTATTTCAAAAATATTAATTTCAAATTCTTTAGTTTGTTTATCAAGAGAAATAAGTGCTTCGTTTGAAAATTCAATTGCTTGTAATATTTGGGAATTAGTAATTATTACTTTATTATCTATTTTAACTGAATGTTTATTATTTATTATATATTTTAATTTGTTCATGATAGTGTTTCCTTTATATTTCTTATTTTCCAGTTAGTTTTTTTAAGTATGTAGATTTATAATTAGGATTTTCTATAATAGCAATCCAACCGTCTCCCATTTTCTTTTTTCCGCTACTCAAAAGAGAGCATACTTTCGTATTGCGACCACTTATTCCTGAAATTTTTCCCCAATCTTCCTGTTTTAATTGATTCGAATAGAATACACCAGAAATGACTGGTAGAGAATCTTCTTCAATAAAATCCCATATAACACCCAATAGATGCTTCCCGTCCCTATGGTGAGCTTGCCATGTAATGTGATTAATATGCTCTAGTCGTGGGCTAAATTTTTTTATTTTAGAGTCTGTAGAAACGCTACCAGAAGTACATTTTACTTCAATACCTTTTGGGTAATTCATAAGATTAGCTTGTTTATCCGTTATTGCAATAGTTGGAATAATATCAGGATATCCTTTTTCATTTGGATTTACTATTGCATTATTATTAGAGTTAAGTGATATTCCGGTACAAAAACAAGCTCCAATTAAACCAGAGATTGCTTTGTAGTCTATATTTGAATATACTGCTTTAGGAAGTTCAGCAATTAGCTTATTTGTATATTCAATTGCTTGAATAATATTCTCTGGATTAATAAAGAAACCGGTAGTTTCAGAAATTAATATAGGGAACGGATTTGTGGTATACTTAATTGATTGAGACATATTTTCCTCCTTATTACCTTATATTCTAGCATATTGAAATCAGTTTGTATATATGTTGAATGTTTAATATTATTGGTTTAAATAGAAATGAGACTAATATGTTTGGTACTCTATAGTATTGTTTTTTGCTTATTATCTGATATAATATTACCGAATAAAATCAAGGAACTTAAAAATAAAAATAAACTTTATCTTACTCTAATTTCTAATTATTTTTGCCAATATGGTATATTGAATCAAGAATAGTACGCCACGACTGCTAAAATATTTCTATACATTAATTTGACTTTCCTAATCGATTTGTTCACATCTTATTTCAATCTACTATAAATATTATTGGTATCGTAATGAACTTTCACAACTATGTAAATCATTAGGATTAGAGTATAGAGGTACCAAAAAAGAACTCAATCATATTATTGAGCAGTACTTTAAGGGTAATTTGATTAAAAAATCATCAATAAAAAGGAAAAAGAAACAAGTAGAAGATATTAGCTTAGATACGCCCTTACTTGAATGTGGATTCTCCTTTAATGCACACTTTAGAGAATATTTCTCAACTTTAACAGATGTTTCACCCTTTAAATTTACTGCTGATATGGCGACTGCTTGGAGAAAAGTAAAAAGAGAAAATGATTTGAGTTTTACAATCCAAGATATGCTAAAAGTCTATTATGGAAATTCAGACTATGCCAAGTATGATCATTCGGTTTGTCAATGGAACCAATTTCTAAAGGATTTCTGTGCAGACGAAAATAGTCGTAACTACTCAAACAAGTTAAAAGTGACTTCTATTCTTTGGAAAGAAGTTAGAAATTTAAAGGCTGAAAAAATTTATTCAAAGAATCTTTTGACTGAATATGCTGATAAAATAAACGAGTATGGTAAGTAGAAACCTCATCTCACTTGATGAAACCTCATCTCACTTGATGAAACCACTGCTAGCATTGCCGAGGCAGCTTACGGCATTCCTTATTGGATAAAAGATAAGGCCTATTTTTACTTGGACGATCCCTTAAAGGCTGTAGTTATGCAATGGGAAAATAGAATAAAAGCGTATTAATCTCCAGTACGTCATATTTTTCTTTTCTGTATTTTCATTGTATAATAGGATTACATTTACTTGCATACGACAAAATGTAAACATTTCTATTTAAAAATTAAGGAGTATTATTAATGAAAAAGGCAATGTTAATTATTAACCCTACCTCTGGTGGGGAAAAGGCTTTAGATTACAAAGATAAGCTGGAAAATAAAGCAAAGGAATACTTTGAGCACGTGGAAACCAAAATTACTGAAAAAGCTTTGGATGCAACACATTTTGCTGAAGAAGCTTCTCGTGAGCAGTACGATGCAGTGGTTGTGTTTGGTGGAGACGGGACTGTCAACGAAGTCATTTCTGGTATTGCTGAGAGAGACTACATTCCTAAGTTAGGGATTATCCCAGGTGGGACGGGTAACCTCATTACGAAACTGTTGGAAATTAATCAAGACATTGATGGCGCGATTGATGAACTCGATTTTAACTTAACCAATAAGATTGATATCGGTAAAGCGAATGACAATTATTTTGGCTATATCTTTAGTATCGGCTCTCTTCCTGAAGCGATTCACAATGTTGAAATCGAGGACAAGACAAAATTCGGTATTTTAGCCTATGCTGTAAATACCATGAAGTCTGTCATGACGGATCAGGTCTTTAACATTAAGGTTGAGACAGAAAATGGAAATTATGTTGGTGAAGCTAGCCATGTTTTGGTTCTCTTGACAAATTACTTCGCTGATAAGAAAATCTTTGAAGAAAACAAAGACGGCTATGCCAACATTTTGATTCTAAAAGATGCTTCTATATTCTCTAAATTATCCGTCATTCCTGATTTATTAAAAGGCGATGTTGTCGCAAATGACAATATCGAGTATATCAAAGCGCGCAATATTAAAATTTCTTCAGATAGTGAATTGGAGTCAGATGTTGACGGTGATAAGTCAGATAACCTACCTGTAGAAATCAAAGTCCTATCTCAGCGAGTAGAAGTATTTTCAAAACCGAAAGAGTAGAAGGTAAAAATTAGTTTATTATTCACAACGAAATTAAATTCTATACCAACGATTGGAGGAGGAATGAATTCTCTATTTGATGAATTTCGAATAATTTGTTCTCATTTAAACCAAATCGGAATCACACCGACTCTCATGGGGTCCTTGGGTTTTGAATACCGTTCAAATGAAGAATGGAGACCGTCTGACATTGACATTCATGTGCCTGGTGACTCTAGAGGTTGGGAAGCTCCTGACCATCTCAGAATCTATGACTGGGACAAGATAATGAAAGTGATGAATCACTTAGGTTACGCCTTAATAGATATTCATGAGCATGAATTCCAAAAGGATGGTCTGAGTGTTGAATTCGGAAGTATTGATTCTTTACCTGATTTTGCAGGAGTTTCGGAATCGGATATAGAGCTGATTCATCTCGATGACATCTCGTTTCGAGTTCCAAGTTTGGAACAGTTTTTAAGCATTTACAAGGCTTCTTCCCAAGATTCTTATCGAAATGAGCACAATAACAATAAGGATTTTAAAAAAATAGAGTGGTTGCAAAGATATTTGTAAATCATCATTTGAAAAGTAGCAAGTTGTAAGACTGGCTGCTTTTTTATTTATAGAACCAAACCACTAGAATCTACGGACAAGCCTTGAAAATAAAATACGAAAGTAGTATACTAGAATCATAATTATGAAAACGTTTGCGTCGTAAATGCAACCAAGTAAATCAGGAGACAAATACAGTGGAATTAAGTGCTATTTACCATAGGACTGAGTCGGAATATGCCTATCTTTATAAGGATAAGAAACTTCATATTCGGATTCGAACTAAGAAAGGGGACATTGAAAGCATAAACTTGCATTATGGGGATCCTTTTATCTTTATGGAGGAGTTTTATCAGGATACAAAAGAAATGGCCAAGATAACTTCTGATGCCATCTTTGATTATTGGCAGGTTGAAGTGTCCGTTGACTTTGCACGTATCCAGTATCTCTTTGAGCTCAGAGATACAGAAGGTCAAAATATTTTGTATGGCGATAAAGGGTGCGTTGAAAATTCTTTAGAAAATCTTCATGCTATTGGAAATGGATTTAAGTTGCCTTATCTTCATGAGATTGATGCATGCCAGATTCCTGACTGGGTTTCAAATACGGTATGGTATCAGATTTTCCCAGAACGCTTTGCCAATGGAAATACTCGATTAAACCCAGAAGGGACTTTAGGCTGGGATTTATCTATCACACCTCAGAGTGATGATTTCTTTGGTGGTGATTTACAAGGCATTATTGACCATCTGGATTACTTGCAAGACTTGGGAATTACTGGACTTTATCTTTGTCCTATCTTTGAATCTACGAGCAATCATAAGTACAATACGACAGATTACTTTGAAATTGACCGTCATTTTGGAGACAAGGAAACCTTTCGGGAGCTTATCGAGCAAGCTCATCGACGTGGCATGAAAATCATGTTGGATGCGGTATTTAACCATATTGGTTCGCAATCTCCTCAATGGCAAGATGTTGTCAAAAATGGTTCGCAATCTGCTTATAAGGATTGGTTCCATATTCAACAATTTCCAGTGACAACTGAAAAGCTAGTTAATAAAAGAGACTTACCCTATCATGCTTTTGGTTTCGAGGACTATATGCCTAAGCTAAATACAGCCAATCCAGAGGTCAAGGAGTATCTTTTAAAGGTTGCGACTTATTGGATTGAAGAGTTTGATATTGATGCTTGGCGTTTGGATGTGGCTAATGAGATTGACCATCAGTTTTGGAGGGATTTTCGAAAGGCAGTTTTAGCTAAAAGGCCTGATCTTTATATCCTTGGAGAAGTCTGGCATACGTCTCAGCCTTGGCTAAATGGAGATGAGTTCCATGCGGTCATGAATTATCCTTTATCTGATAGCATCAAGGAGTATTTTTTACGAGGTATTAAGAAGACGGAACAGTTCATCGATGAAATCAATGGTCAATCTATGTATTACAAACAGCAGATTTCAGAGGTTATGTTTAATCTCTTGGATTCACATGATACAGAGCGAATCCTGTGGACGGCAAATGAAGACGTTCAACTGGTTAAATCAGCCTTAGCCTTTCTCTTTTTACAAAAAGGAACACCCTGCATTTATTACGGAACAGAGCTAGCTTTGACTGGCGGTCCAGACCCAGATTGTCGTCGTTGTATGCCTTGGGAACGCGTATCAAGTACCAATGATATGCTGAATTTCATGAAGAAACTAATCAAGATTCGCAAACACGCGTCAGCAATTATTCAGCATGGCAAATATGGTCTTCGAGAAATCAAACCAGATCTAGTAGCTCTGGAATGGACATACGAAGGCCGGGTTCTTAAAGCTATCTTTAACCAATCAACAGAAGATTGTATTGTAGAGAAAGAAGCAGTAGCACTAGCAAGCAATTGCCAAGAATTGGAGAATCAGCTTGTCATCTCTCCAAAAGGATTTGTGATTTTTCATTAAAGAGCAATTAAGAGTAGCAGGAAAGTTGTAGTATAGAGAACATTTTACAAACAGACTATTTGTCGTCTTGCTACAATTGGTATATAATTTAACTTAAAGAAAAAAGGAGGACTGATCGAATGGAATTAAAAGATTTTACAGAAAAAGAACAGGAAATGATTAAGAAGGGGCTTACGACGTCTAAGATTAGTGACAAGGAAACTGCTGAGAAGATTCTTGCACTAGTACCACAAGACTTGATTAAGCGCATTCCGTTTTTTGTCAGAAAACATGCTACGACACGTACGATTAAGCGCATTTCAATTGAACACCCTGAACTCTATTCTGCAGCTCAAACAAGTGGTGAAATACCAGAAAAAGAACGCGAAGAATTACGTCAGATTATCACAACTATCTTTGAACAAAAGATGAATAAGCATAGTATTAAGTAGAGAATGAAAAAATATTTTATTGGCGGTTTGGGAAGCAATGTCTATCATAGCAAGGATTTTTTTCAAGAACTAAATTCGCAGATTTATTTTCTAAATCCATATGAAAAGCATCTTCGAGATGAAACAGAATTGAAATCATGGTTTAAAAATGAGATTGTAGAGGAAGAATCTATATGTCTGATAGGTCATTCTCTTGGAGGAGATTTGGCGCGTTATCTTGCATCGGAATTTTATGAAGTGAAAAAACTAATTCTTTTGGATGGTGGCTATCTAGATTTAGATAAGATTTTACCTTTAGATACAGAGTTAGAGGAAACTGAAAACTATATTGAATCTCAAGTTGTTTCGGACTTAGATGTTCTTATTTCTAAAGAAAAATCCGAAGCAAAGCATTGGTCAGAAAATATGGAGAAAGCTGTAAGACAGTCCTATCACTGGAATGCGGAGTATAATAGATATGAGTTAGCTATAAAATATGAAAATATAGAAGCGATACTCCGCCTACGGAGGAAGATACAAGCTTTTAAGAGAGAAGTGGGAGATACCTTGTTTATTAGTCCTCGCTATCCTAATGAAGCTACATGGAGAGAGGAAACCCTAAAAGAATTACCAGATTATTTTGATACTATTTTTCTAGAAAACGTTAGCCATGAGCTTTATACTGAAGCACCTAGAGAAATTGCTAGTCTGATTAATGAGTGGCTCGCTTATTCTCATTGAGCTACTTGTATTACTTAAAATGTTATAAGATTTAAATCTACAAATCATTAATACTCAGATAACAAAAAACGAACAGGCTCTTTTTCTGTCATTCAGAAGAGAACTTGTTCGTTTTTATCTTGCTTTTTTAAAACACGCGATACACATAGGGATTCTCTGGTTTATCGACTTTGGTAAAGCTGTCGATTTCTAAGGTTGGGAGGTTTTGTTTGAGTTCTTTATGGTAGTGATTGACCAGTTTTCCTTTGGCTGTTATCCAGGTGTTGTTTTCATATTGACGGTTATTTCCCTTGGTCAGCAATCCATAGACACCGGAATCCGCGATACAGTGGATAATGCCGAAGCGGAACAGAAATTGGCTATTGGCATGACTGGGGTCGTTATAGACAAAGCCTGTGAACTGGACTGTCTTGCCCTCGAATTCATCTGGATAGTCGTAGATAGCTTCCATGACTTCCATATAGTTTTCGTTAGTGATCTGAATACTATCTTGGGACAAGTATTTATCCGCCGCAGTTCGCATTTCCTTTTCATAGGCTGATTTTGAAAAATAAGAACTGGTATCTGGTTTCAAATATTGGCTTGTCGTTCCTTCACTTGTCTGAATGGCTTGATCCGTGCCTTCTGATAAGGGGAAGTGATAGCCTTTGGCAGAAACGGTCTGAGAATCCAAGCTAACAGTTGGAAAAGTTAAACCGACGACAAGTGGAATAGCCAGAAGAGCAACACTAGTCACCTTCGACAATCGGCTGTTCAGATGACTGTGGGTTTTGACTTGCTTCATCCAGATATACAGTTGAACAATTGCCAAAATAAAGGAAAGTACCATGGAAATATAGGCCAGATAGGAATAGTGCATGTTGATGTACTGGTTTAATTTTCCGGACAGATGGAGATAAATAGTCAATTCAAAATAGCCAGCTAAAACTAAAAATCGAATCATAGGATGACTCCAATCAAGAGAGAATAGACTAAGACGACAAGAGTTACAATAGTGATAAAGTGACTGATAAATCGTGCTTTCAAGTAATTTTTCATCATGAGAATATTTTTGATATCCAGCATTGGGCCAATCACCAGAAAGGCCAGAACTGGTGCCAAACCGAAACTCGAGAGAAGAGAAGCACCGATAAAGGCATCCGCCTCACTACAGAGCGACAGAAGAAAGGCCAAAAGCATCAGGAGCAGGATGGCAAAAAGAGGAGTCGCACTGATAGAGGTCAGAATCCGTGTCGGAACATAAACCTGTATAACAGAGGCAAAGAGACAGCCAAATACTAAATAACGTCCCGTGTCAAAAAATTCATCAATGGCCTGCACAAAGACTTGAAAAACTTTTTTTGCAGAACTCAAGTGAGAAAAATCGTGCTCATGACATGCCAAACGATTTTCTTTCTGAATCGGTTCTTGCCAGAAGAATCCTAGAAAAATCCCAAGTATCACAGCCACAACAATGGAACCCAGAGCTCGTAACAGGGCGATATGGAAGGAATTGCCAAAGGCAGAATAGGTCGCAAAAAGAACAATGGGATTGATGACTGGTGCAGTCACAAGAAAAGGAACGGCCGTATAACTAGGAACTTTCTTTTCCAGAAATCGATTGATAATGGGGACAATTCCACATTCACAAGAAGGGAAAAGTATCCCAACGAAGGTCCCAAAAAAGATTCTCCCCCAACGATTTCGAGGGAGAAAATGATAAACCTTGTCAGGTGTGATATAAACCTCAATCAGCCCTGAAACAATACTTCCTATCAGAACGAAGGGTAGAGCTTCAATGATTATAGAGAGAAAAATAGCCCCAGTCTGAAGCACACTAGACGGGAGTTGTTGGAAAGCAGTCATCTAGTTTTTCTTTTCTGCTTTGGCTTTTTTCTCTTTGTCATCAGGGAAAGTGACCTGTTTCAAATCTGGGAGTTTCGCAAACTCTTCAAACATTTTGTCCAAGTCGTCTCGTTTTGTAAATTTTACAGCCATAGGTGTACCTCGATTCTAAATTCTACCTCTATTATACTATTATTTTGAGGAAAAGGGAAAAGTTAAAATTGAGTATCTAACGAATAATAGAGCGTGATATATCCTAATATACACTATGATTGTGATATAATAATTTTGGAATAACGGAGGAAATGATGGCACATAAAAAGATCGGTCAGGTTACTGACGAAGTAAAAGAAATTTTTAATATTGTTCTTGAAGCTAGTGATATCAAAGTTAACAAAGAAGGTTTAAGAAGTCATATGTTGAAACGGCATCATAATGATGTGATTCATCATATCGAAGATCTGGAACTTATACTAAGTAATCCAGATTTCGTTGGGGTCAATCCACGAGAGAAAGACGCCAGTTTTGAATATGTTAAAAGATTTGATGATAATGTTCTTGTTGCCATCAAGTTACATAAAAGTGGTGATTTCTTTTATGTTCCGACCATGTATCGTTTACAAGATTACAAGTTACAAAGTCGTATTAAGTCTGGTAGATTGAGAAAACTTGACAAAAAAAGTAGATAGTGCTAGAATAATATTAACGAAAGACATTTGAGGGCAGAAAGGTTCCTGCCGCACCTTGGAAAAGGTATCTGAGATGCTGGGTACACCGACCAGCCAAGTGTCCGTTATTTCAAAGGAGGGAGCTTAAACGCTCCTTTTTGTTTCAAAATTTCAAAAAAGATTATCCCCACCGCAGGCTCAGGCTTGCGATTTTTTATTTGCTCTGAAAATTGATTCGTTAACTTCAACAAATAGTTTTATAAAGCGTTTTGTAAAAAATAAAAACAGTGAAATTACTCATAGATTCTTTTGTAATCTAGTAGAATTTTAAATTGAAACCTTCTCAATAAATAGAATATTGAAATGAAGCAAATTTATTCACCAACTTATGTTTTAAAATTGTAAGAGCTAATTTGAAATGTTTAGCTTGTGGTATAATAGATTTATGGATAAAAAATATGAAAAAATCTCTCAGGATTTGGGAGTGACGTTAAAGCAAATCGATACCGTTCTAAGTTTGACAGCTGAAGGGGCGACTATTCCCTTTATCGCGCGTTATCGCAAGGACATGACTGGTAGTCTGGATGAGGTGGCGATTAAGGCCATTATCGACTTGGATAAAAGTCTGACCAATCTCAACGACCGTAAGGAAGCTGTTTTAGCTAAGATTCAAGAACAAGGCAAGTTGACCAAGGAGTTGGAAGAAGCTATCTTAGCTGCCGAAAAATTAGCAGACGTAGAAGAACTCTATCTTCCATACAAGGAAAAGCGTCGGACCAAGGCAACAATTGCCCGTGAAGCCGGACTCTTCCCACTTGCTCGCTTGATTTTGCAAAATGTAGCGGACTTAGAAAAAGAGGCTGAAAAGTTTGTCTGTGAAGGATTTGCGACAGGTAAGGAAGCCTTGGCTGGTGCAGTTGATATTTTAGTCGAAGCCTTATCGGAAGATGTGACTTTGCGTTCCATGACTTATCAGGAGGTTTTGAGACACTCTAAACTCACTTCTCAAGTCAAGGATGAAAGTCTTGATGAAAAGCAGGTTTTTCAGATTTACTATGATTTTTCAGAGACCGTTGGCAATATGCAGGGCTATCGTACCTTGGCGCTCAATCGTGGGGAGAAGCTAGGTGTCTTGAAGGTCGGTTTTGAACACGCTACGGACCGTATTCTAGCTTTCTTTGCAGCTCGTTTCAAGGTGAAAAACGCCTATATTGATGAAGTTGTTCAGCAATCTGTTAAGAAAAAAGTCTTACCTGCTATCGAGCGCCGTATTCGTACAGAATTAACTGAAAAGGCAGAAGAAGGAGCTATCCAACTCTTTTCTGACAATCTGCGTAATCTCCTCTTGGTTGCTCCACTGAAAGGGCGCGTGGTTCTTGGGTTTGACCCAGCCTTTCGTACAGGTGCCAAGCTAGCTGTCGTGGATGCAACAGGAAAAATGCTGACAACTCAGGTCATTTATCCTGTCAAACCAGCATCAGCTCGTCAAATCGAAGAATCCAAGAAAGATTTGGCAGATTTGATTGGTCAATACGATGTAGAGATTATTGCCATCGGAAATGGAACGGCCAGTCGTGAAAGTGAAGCCTTTGTGGCGGAAGTTCTGAAAGAGTTCCCTGAAGTCAGCTATGTTATCGTCAATGAAAGTGGTGCTTCGGTCTATTCTGCCAGTGAGCTTGCTCGTCAGGAGTTTCCAGATTTGACCGTTGAAAAACGCTCTGCTATTTCTATCGCCCGTCGTTTGCAAGATCCTCTTGCGGAATTAGTCAAAATTGATCCTAAGTCAATTGGTGTCGGCCAGTACCAGCACGATGTCAGTCAGAAGAAACTGTCTGAAAGTCTGGATTTTGTCGTGGATACGGTAGTTAACCAAGTCGGTGTCAATGTCAATACGGCCAGCCCAGCTCTTCTTTCCCATGTCGCTGGACTCAATAAAACCATTTCTGAAAATATCGTCAAGTATCGTGAAGAAGAAGGAAAAATCACTTCACGAGCTCAAATTAAGAAGGTTCCGCGTCTGGGTGCCAAGGCTTTTGAACAGGCAGCTGGTTTCCTTCGTATCCCTGAAAGTAGCAATATCCTTGATAATACAGGAGTTCACCCAGAGAACTACACTGCGGTTAAGGAACTCTTCAAACGTTTGGATATCAAGGACTTGAATGAAGAGGCCCAAGGCAAACTCAAGTCGCTATCAATCAAGGAAATGGCGCAAGAACTAGACCTTGGTCCAGAAACTCTTAAAGATATCATTGCCGACCTTCTCAAACCAGGTCGAGATTTTCGTGATTCCTTTGACGCACCTGTGCTTCGCCAAGATGTCCTGGATATTAAGGATTTAGTAGTCGGACAGAAGCTGGAAGGTGTGGTGCGCAACGTCGTTGACTTCGGTGCCTTCGTTGATATCGGGATTCATGAGGACGGTCTGATTCATATTTCCCATATGAGTCGCAAATTTATCAAACATCCTAGCCAAGTGGTGTCTGTCGGTGATTTGGTAACCGTTTGGGTTAAGAAAATTGACACTGAACGTGAAAAAGTCAATCTGTCGCTTCTAGCTCCAAATGAAACTGACTGATTACGTCAAGCAGGTTTCACTAGAAGACTTCGGCAGACCTTTTATCCATCATGCCCAGTGGAATAGGCGTCTACGTTCGACAGGTGGGCGATTTTTCCCAAAAGATGGGCATTTGGATTTTAATCCCAAGGTTTATCAGGAACTGGGGTTGGACGTTTTTAGAAAAATTGTCCGACATGAACTCTGTCATTATCACCTCTATTTTCAAGGGAAGGGCTATCAACACAAGGATCGGGATTTTAAGGAACTTTTGAAAGCAGTGGATGGATTACGCTTTGTGCCCTCCTTGACAAATAGCCACTCTAAACCACTCAAACTTTATCGTTGCCAATCCTGCCAGCAAACTTATCATCGCAAACGAAGGATTGATACCAAACGCTATCGCTGTGGACTTTGTCGAGGTAAATTGCTACTAGTAAATCAGCCTGAGGACTGATGAAAGCCGAGCCTACCTGTGATATACTATGTCTAACCTAGCAGAAAGAGGAAATATCATGAACAGTAAATTTTATAAAATGAGACGCAATCGCATGATTTCAGGAGTTTTGGCAGGTTTGTCAGACAAGTGGAACTTTGATGTTACCCTTGTTCGTTTCTTGTTTGCCATTTTTACAGTTGCAAACTTTGGACTTGGCGTGATTATCTATATCATCCTAGCTTCTATCATGCCAACCAAGGAAGAAATCGAAGCAGAAATGTACGGAACAGGCCCACGCAAACGCAAAGAAGCCCAAGCTATTGACGATAATGAAGGTTGGTTTTGGTGAGGTACTTAGTTAATAAGGAGATAGCTACTTACATATTTATGGAAATAGGATTTTTCTGTACATAGCTAATAGCCTTATACAAAAGATTTGGAATAAGCAAAAAAGNTATAATATA
>NZ_AEDV01000037.1 GCF_000148545.1 Streptococcus mitis SK597
TTATACCACATTGTGTACTATTTTTGGTTCATTTTACTATATTAAACTGCATAGCTCACTTTTCAGTAGGAATCAGCTATTGTATTCGCTAGATGTTAGCTGACATCAATTCACTACTGTTTAAAATTTTGAGAGTTTTGCAGTTTTTGAGTTCAGTTTCTGTTTATTCACCAAAGAAAAATGGTGGGGCGAACCGTTTCAGCTCTTCAAAGCAATGTTGGGCTGCCTCTGCATCTTCACAGATGACAAGGCAGACATCATCACCACAGAGGGTAGCGATAGCGTCAGGGAAACTCAAAGCATCAATGATAGAACCAAATGATTGAGCCAGTCCAGGAAGGGTTTTTAGTAGAACTTGATGTTGAACTGGGCGCATCAAGACAAGGGCATCTTCCATGTAGAGTTCAAGACGTTTTTCCCATTTTGAGATAGAACCTGTATTGAGCACGTAGTAAGAGTTGTCTTCTTCTCGTACTTTTGAGAGGTTCATACTTTTAATATCCCTCGAAAGTGTAGCTTGTGTAACTTGAATGTCATTATCAGCAAGAAGGGCTTGCAACTCAGCCTGTGTATGAATCTTGTTTTTTGCAACAAGAGCGCGTATGAGTTGGTGTCGGTGTTCAGATTTATTCATAATAATTTAACTCCTTTTTTAGTGAGGCAGGGTAAGAGTAGACTGTTCAAGATCGACAGTCAAGTGGTAGTCGGTATTGTCACGGATTGTGATTTCAAAGTCAGTCGTATAGAGGACTAAACGAAGAGTATCTCCTTCTTTTAACTTGTAAATAGTAGGTTGTAGTTCAAATTGCACATCCATCCATTCATCTGCAGTAATATCCTCTACTAACAGTAAATCATTTCTATTTTGTAAATTGATGTAGCCTTTTGTCACGACTCGCTGTGCATCTGGCCTAAATGGTAATTCACAGAGATTTTCCAACATGTGGTAGCGTCCATTATCAATGGTTCTAGCACCTAAAACAGCAGGATAAGGTTGTAGGTATTTCTTTTGACCAAGTTCCAGTAGTTGAGCAGATAAAAGCCCCTTGTTTGTGCTGGATTTGATACGAAGATTAAGTTGAGCTCGACCGTTCAAGTGAAGATCCTTAGTCACAGGAAGGTCAATAGTAATCTGATTGGTTTTTCCTTGATAGAGTTCTGTATTGAAGGTCTGGTAGGTCTTACCATAGCGCTCAAAATCCTTATCTGGATACTGGTTTTGAATGACTTTCTCTTCTTGACCAAGTGAGAAGGTTTCAAAGTTTTCTTGCCCACCGAAGTTATCAAGTGATAACCAAGTCTGAGGGGCTGTATTGTCCTGCCAGATAACAGTAGGAAGTTGGAAATCTGTATCTTGTCCCAGTAATTTCTTTGTCAACAAAGCATTCATTGACTCACGGAAGTCAATGGATTGCCAGTTGTTCATGTAAACATGGGCACCATTATGGAAAAAGAGATGCTTGTGTATATGAGCAGGGAGAGCATGGAACATCTGGTAAACATGAAGTGGTTTAACATTCCAATCCTGAGACCCGTGGGTAAAGACAACCTCTGCTTTTACCTTATGGGCATTGAGCAGATAATTACGGTCATGCCAAAACTGGTTATAGTCGCCGGTCTTGCGATCCAGTTGTTCCTTTACTTTTTCTAAGTCAGCTTGGTGAGCTTCATTGCCACGGATATAGTCGCCAGCCAAGAGATTACGAGAATAGGTTAACTCAGCAAGGGAGTCAAAGTCCTCACCTGGATAGCCACCTGGGCTGGTCACTAGACCGTTTTCACGGTAGTAGTTGTACCATGAAGAAATGCCAGCCTCAGCAATGATAACCTCTAAACCATCGACTCCTGTAGTCGCAAGACCATTGGACATTGTACCTAGATAAGAAAGTCCAGTTGTGGCTACTTTTCCATTTGACCAGTCAGCCTTGACTTGACGCTGGCGCGTGTGGTCGGTAAAGGCACGGCAACGACCATTAAGCCAGTCGATGACATTTTTATAAGCTTCGATTTGTTGGTAGTCTCCGTTAGTCATGAAACCAGTAGAGTCTTTGGTACCAACACCTGAAACATAGAGATTGGCAAAACCTCGTGGGAGGAAGTAGTCGTTGAGTGTATAGCTAGAGTTGATGTGACTTAGCTTTTCCTCAGCTTCTGACACAAGATTAGCTTGGCCTTGAGGCTGGACGAGATTGAGTTGAGGTTCCTCTAGTTCAATCTTATGAGCAGGTTTAACCTCAAGCTCGCCCTCCATCTTGTAGAGAGCCTTATCGCTTGCCTTGTCATTTGTTCCCTGATGATAAGGACTGGCTGTCATGATGGCAGGGATTTGCCCCTCATAACGTGGACGAATAATGCTGACCTTGACTAGGTCTGGTAGCCCTTTTTGGTCAGTATCGACACGAGACTCAACGTAAACGACTTCACGAATGACATCATGGCTAGAAAAAGTTGCTAAACTCTTGCCGTTAAAGTAGTGGTAGTCATTATCCTCCGGAATAAGACCATCACTAACAAGTTGGTCGATAAGAGTATTTCCCTTTTTGGTGCGAGTATTGAGTAACTGATAGAGATTTTCAATCAAGTCACCGTATACAATAGGAAATCCAGCCTCTTTACGAAAAGCTTCACTGTCTTCGAAGTCAACCAAATAAGAAAAGCCTAAAAGTTGAAAAGCAACAGTATAAAAAATATCTGCTGTCAGTTCATCTTTTGATTGAAAAAATGTCAGCAGGTCTGTTTTTTTATCAGCCGCTAGGATGGAAAGTGGGTAGTTGGTGTCTTGATAAGTGAAAAAGAAACGACTTAGAAAAGACTCCAACATCTTTTTATTTGTTGACTCAGATGGAAAATCAAATCCATACTTTTTTAATTCATATAAAATAGTATCTCTTGGAAGTGATAAATAGCTGAATTGATTAAAGCGCATAAAACCTCCTTGTAAAATAATAATTAAGGTTATTATATCAAAAAAATAGGAGAAAGGGAATCATTAAGTGAGAAAGAAATTAATTAAAGAATAATGAATACAATTTATATGAAATAATATGTGATATTCTATAGCATTCATAAATTAAACGATATCTAACAAGAATTTTGAATGAATTTATCTCACTTCTTTAAAAGAGATATCCATTTATTGGGATAAAAAGTTCAAAATAGTTTACAGAAACATTTTTACTGCAAATATATTTGTTATTTTTTCATCCAAAATGCCTTATTTAAAATATAAAATAGAGATAGGAGTCATTGCTTTTGTCTTTCTCTTTTTGAAAATGGTATAATATAGTGAGAAGGATAGAGGAGAAGTGTAAATTGATCGCACAACTAGATACAAAAACAGTCTATAGTTTTATGGAGAGCGTCATTTCGATTGACAAGTATGTGAGAGCAGCTAAAGAATACGGCTACACTCATCTGGCCATGATGGATATTGATAATCTTTACGGTGCTTTCGACTTTCTAGAGATTACAAAAAAATACGGTATTTATCCTTTACTAGGGCTTGAAATGACAGTGTTTGTGGATGCTCAGGAAGTGAATCTGCGCTTTTTAGCTCTATCTAGTGTGGGCTATCAGCAGTTGATGAAGCTTTCAACAGCAAAGATGCAGGGGGAGAAAAGTTGGTCAGTCCTGTCCCAGTACCTGGAGGATATTGCGGTCATTGTGCCTTATTTTGAAGAGATTGAGTCGCTAAATCTAGGATACGATTATTATATAGGGGTTTATCCAGAAACACTGACAAGTGAATTTCATCATCCTATTTTGCCTCTTTATCGGGTCAATGCTTTTGAAAGCAGGGATAGAGAAGTTTTGCAAGTATTAACAGCGATTAAAGAAAACCTACCACTCAGAGAAGTTCCCTTGCGCTCACGACAAGATGTCCTTATATCAGCAAGTTCTTTAGAGAAATTATTCCAAGAACGTTTTCCTCAAGCCTTGGAAAACTTAGAAAAGCTTATTTCAGGTATTTCTTACGATTTGGATACTAGTTTGAAACTGCCTCGTTTTAACCCAGCTAGACCAGCAGTAGAAGAGTTGAGAGAACGCGCTGAGCTTGGGCTTGCCCAGAAGGGATTGTCTAGTAAAGAATATCAAGATCGACTAGACCAAGAATTGGCTGTTATTCATGATATGGGCTTTGACGATTATTTCTTGGTTGTCTGGGATTTGCTGCGTTTTGGACGTTCGAATGGCTATTATATGGGAATGGGACGGGGTTCTGCAGTAGGTAGCTTGGTTTCCTATGCCTTGGATATTACAGGGATTGACCCAGTAGAGAAAAATCTGATTTTTGAACGCTTTCTTAATCGTGAACGCTATACCATGCCTGATATTGATATTGATATCCCAGATATTTATCGTCCAGATTTTATCAGATATGTTGGCAATAAATATGGCAGTAAACATGCTGCACAAATCGTTACTTTTTCAACTTTTGGAGCCAAGCAAGCTCTACGAGATGTATTGAAACGCTTTGGTGTGCCAGAGTATGAATTGTCTGCAATTACCAAGAAAATCAGTTTTCGTGACAATCTCAAGTCGGCTTATGAGGGTAACCTCCAGTTTCGTCAGCAAATTAATAGTAAGTTAGAATACCAAAAAGCCTTTGAGATTGCTTGCAAGATAGAGGGCTATCCAAGACAAACCTCTGTCCATGCAGCTGGTGTTGTAATCAGTGACCAAGATTTGACCAACTACATCCCTCTGAAGCATGGTGATGAAATTCCACTGACTCAATATGATGCTCATGGAGTCGAAGCAAGTGGACTTTTGAAGATGGACTTTCTGGGACTGCGAAATTTGACCTTTGTCCAGAAGATGCAAGAATTGCTTGCTAAAATAGAAGATATTCACTTGAAAATTGAAGAAATAGATTTGGAAGACAAAGAAACGTTGGCTTTATTTGCTTCTGGTAATACAAAAGGTATCTTTCAATTTGAACAACCTGGTGCCATTCGCCTGCTAAAACGTGTACAACCAGTTTGTTTTGAAGATGTCGTAGCGACTACTTCCCTAAATCGACCAGGTGCTAGTGACTATATCAATAATTTTGTGGCAAGAAAGCATGGGCAGGAAGAAGTGACTGTTCTGGATCCAGTACTGGAGGATATTTTGGCTCCAACCTACGGCATTATGCTCTATCAGGAGCAGGTTATGCAGGTTGCCCAGCGATTTGCCGGATTTAGTCTTGGAAAAGCCGATATTTTGCGTCGGGCTATGGGGAAAAAGGATGCCTCTGCCATGCATGAGATGAGGGCTTCTTTTATTCAAGGTTCATTAGAAGCTGGACACACAGCGGAAAAGGCAGAGCAGGTCTTTGATGTCATGGAGAAGTTTGCAGGTTATGGTTTTAACAGGTCACATGCCTATGCCTACTCAGCCTTGGCCTTCCAGTTGGCTTATTTCAAAACGCATTATCCAGCCATCTTTTATCAGGTCATGTTGAATTCTGCCAACAGTGATTACTTAACAGATGCCTTAGAAGCAGGCTTTGAAGTAGCGCCTCTGTCCATCAACACCATTCCCTATCACGATAAAATTGCTAATAAGTCCATCTATCTAGGATTGAAATCGATTAAGGGAGTCAGCAAGGATTTGGCACTTTGGATTATTGAAAATAGACCTTATTCTAACATTGAAGATTTTATAGCTAAATTACCTGATAATTATCTGAAACTCCCTCTGCTAGAACCTTTGGTAAAAGTTGGTCTTTTCGATTTATTTGAAAAAAATCGTCAAAAAGTATTCAATAATTTAGTTAATCTATTTGAATTTGTAAAAGAGTTAGGAAGTTTGTTTGGAGATACTATTTATAATTGGCAGGAATCGGAAGATTGGACAGATCAAGAAAAATTCTATATGGAACAAGAGCTTTTAGGGATAGGTGTCAGCAAACATCCCCTACAAGCTATTGCAAGTAAGGCTATTTATCCGATTACACCAATTGGAAAATTGTCAGAAAATAGCTATGCTATTATTTTGGTTGAAGTTCAGAAGATAAAAGTAATTCGTACCAAAAAGGGCGAAAACATGGCTTTCTTACAGGTAGATGACAGTAAGAAAAAATTGGATGTCACTCTCTTTTCAGACTTATATCGTCAGGTTGGGCAGGAAATAAAAGAGGGAGCCTTCTACTATATAAAAGGAAAAATCCAGTCACGTGATGGCCGTCTGCAAATGATTGCGCAAGAAATAAGAGAAGCAGTTGCTGAACGTTTTTGGATACAGGTAAAAAATCATGAATCGGATCAAGAAATTTCGAGAATTTTAGACCAATATAAAGGTCCAATCCCAGTCATTATCAGGTATGAAGAGGAACAGAAAACAATCGTTTCCCCTCATCATTTTGTAGCTAAATCCAATGAATTAGAAGCGAAATTGAATGAAATTGTTATGAAAACGATTTATCGCTAAAAATACGGAAAATAGAAGAATTTTAAAATCAAATGTGGTATAATCAATAAGAATGTTAAAAGAAAAAGGAGCATAACCAATATGAAACGTATTGCTGTTTTGACTAGTGGTGGAGACGCCCCTGGTATGAACGCTGCTATCCGCGCAGTTGTTCGTCAAGCAATTTCAGAAGGAATGGAAGTTTTTGGTATCTATGATGGATATGCTGGTATGGTTGCTGGTGAAATTCATCCCCTAGATGCAGCTTCAGTAGGAGACATCATTTCTCGTGGTGGTACTTTCCTTCACTCAGCTCGCTATCCAGAGTTCGCTCAACTTGAAGGGCAACTTAAAGGGATTGAGCAATTGAAAAAACACGGGATTGAAGGTGTAGTTGTTATCGGTGGTGACGGATCTTACCACGGTGCTATGCGTTTGACTGAACATGGCTTCCCAGCTATCGGTCTTCCAGGTACAATCGATAACGATATCGTTGGTACTGACTTTACAATCGGTTTTGACACAGCGGTTACGACTGCTATGGACGCTATCGATAAGATTCGTGATACATCATCAAGTCACCGTCGTACTTTTGTAATCGAAGTTATGGGACGTAACGCTGGTGATATCGCTCTTTGGGCTGGTATTGCAACTGGTGCTGATGAAATCATTATTCCTGAAGAAGGATTCAAGATTGAAGATATCGTAGAAAGCATTAAATGTGGTTATGAGTGTGGTAAAAAACACAATATCATCGTCTTGGCAGAAGGTGTGATGTCAGCAGCTGAATTTGGTAAAAAACTAAAAGAAGCTGGGGATACAAGCGACCTTCGTGTGACAGAACTTGGACATATTCAACGTGGTGGTTCTCCAACTGCGCGTGACCGGGTATTGGCGTCACGTATGGGTGCGCATGCTGTTAAACTTCTTAAAGAAGGTATCGGTGGTGTTGCGGTTGGTATCCGTAACGAGAAAATGGTTGAAAACCCAATTCTTGGAACTGCAGAAGAAGGAGCATTGTTTAGCCTTACTGCAGAAGGTAAGATTGTTGTTAACAACCCACACAAAGCCGACATTGAGCTATCTAGCTTGAATAAGAGCTTGTCATAATTTACAATTTAGTTAATAAGACCAAAAAGGTCATATATATAAAGGAGTCACAAAAATCATGAACAAACGTGTAAAAATCGTTGCAACTTTGGGTCCTGCGGTAGAAATCCGTGGTGGTAAAAAATTCGGTGAGGACGGATACTGGGGTGAAAAACTTGATGTTGAAGCTTCAGCTAAAAACATTGCTAAATTGATTGAAGCTGGTGCTAACACATTCCGTTTCAACTTCTCACACGGTGACCACCAAGAACAAGGTGAGCGTATGGCAACTGTTAAACTTGCTGAAAAACTTGCAGGTAAAAAAGTTGGTTTCCTTCTTGATACAAAAGGACCAGAAATCCGTACAGAATTGTTCGAAGGTGAAGCTAAAGAGTATTCATACAAAACTGGTGAGAAAATCCGTGTTGCAACTAAACAAGGAATCAAATCAACTCGTGAAGTGATTGCATTGAACGTTGCTGGTGCTCTGGATATCTATGATGATGTTGAAGTTGGTCGTCAAGTTTTGGTTGACGATGGTAAACTTGGTCTTCGTGTGGTTGCTAAAGATGACGCAACTCGTGAATTTGAAGTTGAAGTTGAAAACGATGGTATCATCGCTAAACAAAAAGGTGTTAACATTCCTAACACTAAAATTCCTTTCCCAGCTCTTGCTGAACGTGATAACGACGATATCCGCTTTGGTCTTGAACAAGGTATCAACTTCATCGCTATTTCGTTTGTACGTACTGCAAAAGACGTGAACGAAGTTCGTGCAATTTGTGAAGAAACTGGAAATGGCCATGTTCAATTGTTCGCTAAAATCGAAAACCAACAAGGTATCGATAACTTGGATGAAATCATCGAAGCTGCTGATGGTATCATGATCGCTCGTGGTGACATGGGTATCGAAGTACCATTCGAAATGGTTCCAGTTTACCAAAAAATGATCATCACTAAAGTCAATGCTGCAGGTAAAGTTGTTATCACTGCAACAAACATGCTTGAAACAATGACTGAAAAACCACGTGCAACTCGTTCAGAAGTATCAGACGTATTTAACGCTGTTATCGACGGAACTGACGCAACAATGCTTTCAGGTGAGTCTGCAAACGGTAAATACCCACTTGAGTCAGTAACTACAATGGCTACAATCGACAAGAACGCTCAAACTCTTCTTAACGAATACGGTCGTTTGAACTCAGATTCATTTGAACGTAACTCTAAGACAGAAGTAATGGCTTCAGCTGTTAAAGATGCTACTAACTCAATGGACATTAAATTGGTTGTAACTCTTACTAAGACAGGTCACACTGCACGTTTGATCTCTAAATACCGTCCAAATGCTGACATCTTGGCATTGACATTCGACGAATTGACAGAACGTGGATTGATGTTGAACTGGGGTGTTATCCCAATGTTGACAGATGCTCCATCTTCAACTGACGATATGTTCGAAATCGCTGAACGTAAAGCAGTTGAAGCAGGTCTTGTAGAATCTGGTGACGATATCGTTATCGTAGCTGGTGTACCACTTGGAGAAGCTGTTCGTACAAATACAATGCGTATCCGTACAGTACGTTAATTAATAGAAAAATAGCCTATCATATCAAGCTTTCTAGCCTGTATGATGGGCTTTTTTTGTATATGAGCAAAGCTTTTACTTTTGATTTAATGCAACTGTATCAAGTGAATCGATTACTGCTTGCTTCATGCTCTTTGTGACGTGAGTGGAAATCTGATTTGTTGCTTTAGCGTCTTTATAATCTACACGCGACATGATGGAATGAAGAGGAATATTGCTTTTTACAAGCAAACTAATACTCAATGAAAATCAAAGTGCAAACTAGGCG
>NZ_AEDV01000036.1 GCF_000148545.1 Streptococcus mitis SK597
GTCAAGTAATCACTTTGAAGTTTCAAAGCTTAATTTTAAGTTTTCTTTAAGAAAACTATATTATTCTGAAGAACTCTAAAATTTCACAGCCATTTATTGGCAATGATACAGAATTCCTGGTCATTGCTAGAAATGGACTAGTTTCTTTGAATAATAGAACTCCTTAATCCTTCTATTCTAGAACGGGAGGGCCGGTATTTCTTTCATGATAGGACTAGATTGTGGTATAATAGAGAGAATAAGTTTTTTTAGTAAGACAAAGGAGAAAACAGATGATTTATGCAGGAATTCTTGCTGGTGGAACTGGCACACGCATGGGAATCAGTAACTTGCCAAAACAATTTTTAGAGCTAGGTGATCGACCTATCTTGATTCATACAATTGAAAAATTTGTCTTGGAACCAAGTATTGAAAAAATTGTAGTTGGGGTTCATGGAGACTGGGTTTCTCATGCAGAAGATCTTGTAGATAAATATCTACCTCTTCATAAGGATCGTATCATCATTACAAAAGGTGGTGCTGACCGCAATACGAGTATTGAGAAAATCATTGAAGCTATCGATGCTTATCGTCCGCTTACTCCAGAGGACATCGTTGTTACCCACGATTCTGTTCGTCCATTCATTACGCTTCGCATGATTCAGGACAATATCCAACTTGCCCACAATCATGACGCAGTGGACACAGTGGTAGAAGCGGTTGATACTATCGTTGAAAGTACCAATGGTCAATTCATTACAGATATTCCAAATCGTGCTCACCTTTATCAAGGACAAACACCTCAAACATTCCGTTGCAAGGACTTCATGGACCTTTATGGTTCTCTCTCTGCTGAAGAGAAGGAAATCTTGACAGATGCATGTAAAATCTTTGTGATCAAAGGAAAAGATGTGGCCTTGGCCAAGGGTGAATATTCAAATCTAAAAATTACAACCGTAACAGATTTGAAGATTGCAAAAAGTATGATTGAGAAAGACTAGTAAAATGATTAATCAAATTTATCAACTAACTAAGCCCAAGTTTATCAATGTCAAATACCAGGAAGAGGCTATTGACCAAGAAAATCATATCCTTATCCGTCCCAACTACATGGCTGTATGTCATGCGGATCAGCGTTACTACCAGGGAAAACGTGATCCCAAGATTTTGAATAAAAAGCTTCCAATGGCAATGATTCACGAGTCATGTGGAACCGTTATTTCTGATCCGACAGGAACCTATGAGGTTGGGCAAAAAGTTGTCATGATTCCCAATCATCCTCCTATGCAGAGCAATGAAGAATTCTATGAGAACTACATGACAGGGACTCATTTCTTGTCTAGTGGATTTGATGGCTTTATGAGAGAGTTTGTTTCTCTTCCTAAAGACCGTGTGGTGGCTTATGATGCTATCGAAGATACGGTTGCAGCCATTACAGAGTTTGTCAGTGTCGGCATGCATGCTATGAATCGCTTATTGGCTCTTGCTCATAGCAAGCGGAACCGAATCGCCGTTATCGGAGATGGAAGTTTAGCTTTTGTGGTTGCCAATATTATCAACTATACTTTGCCAGAAGCAGAGATTGTGGTTATTGGTCGTCATTGGGAAAAGTTGGAACTCTTCTCTTTTGCCAAAGAATGCTATATCACTGATAATATTCCTGAAGATTTGGTCTTTGACCATGCTTTTGAGTGTTGTGGTGGTGATGGTACTGGACCAGCTATCAATGATTTGATTCGCTACATTCGTCCTCAGGGAACGATTCTCATGATGGGTGTTAGCGAGTATAAAGTCAATCTCAATACACGCGATGCCTTAGAAAAGGGCTTGCTCTTGGTTGGTTCCTCTCGTTCTGGTCGCATCGATTTTGAAAATGCAATCCAAATGATGGAAGTCAAGAAATTTGCCAATCGTCTTAAAAATATCCTTTATCTAGAAGAACCTGTAAGAGAAATTAAAGATATTCACCGTGTCTTTGCAACCGATTTAAACACAGCCTTTAAAACCGTGTTTAAGTGGGAAGTATAAGTGCTGGAGGTTAATTGTGGAGAAAATCATTAAAGAGAAAATTTCTTCCCTACTTAGTGCAGAAGAGGAAGTCCTCAGTGTCGAACAATTGGGGGGAATGACCAATCAAAACTATTTGGTCAAAACAACAAATAAGCAATACATTGTTAAATTCTTTGGTAAAGGGACAGAAAAACTGATCAATCGTCAAGATGAAAAGTACAATCTTGAACTACTAAAGGATTTAGACTTAGATGTAAAAAATTATCTTTTTGATATTGAAGCTGGTATCAAAGTAAATGAGTATATCGAATCTGCGATTACGCTTGATTCAAGGTCAATCAAGACCAAATTTGATAAAATTGCTCCAATATTACAAACTATTCATTCTTCTGGCAAGGAATTAAGAGGAGAATTTGCTCCTTTTGAAGAAATCAAAAAATACGAATCCTTGATTGAAGAAAAAATCCCTTATGCCAACTATGAAGCTGTTCGAGAAGAAGTCTTCTCCTTAGAGAAAAGACTGGCTGACTTAGGTGTTGACAGAAAATCTTGTCATATCGATTTGGTACCTGAAAACTTTATCGAATCACCTCAAGGACGACTTTATCTGATTGACTGGGAATATTCATCAATGAACGATCCAATGTGGGATTTGGCTGCCCTCTTTTTAGAGTCTGAATTCACTCGTCAAGAGGAAGAAGACTTCTTGTCTCACTATGAGAGTGACCAAACACCTGTCTCTCGAGAAAAGATTACCATTTATAAAATTTTACAAGATATCATTTGGAGTTTATGGACAGTCTATAAAGAAGAGCAAGGTGCAGATTTTGGTGACTATGGTGTGAGTCGTTACCAAAGAGCTGTCAAAGGTTTGGCTTATTATGGAGGTTCAGATGAAAACTAAAAATGGAGTTTCTTTTGGTCTACTTTCAGGTATTTTCTGGGGGTTGGGTCTAACGATTAGTGCTTATATCTTTTCGATTTTTACAGATTTGTCGCCCTTTGTGGTGGCCGCTGCTCACGATTTCTTGAGTATCTTTATCTTACTAGCTTTTCTCTTGGTAAAAGAAGGAAAAGTTCGCCTCTCAATTTTCTTAAATATTCGCAATGTTAGTGTTATCATCGGAGCCTTGCTAGCAGGCCCTATCGGTATGCAGGCCAATCTTTATGCGGTTAAGTATATCGGAAGTTCCTTAGCTTCATCAGTATCCGCTATCTATCCTGCGATTTCAGTTTTATTAGCTTTCTTCTTTTTGAAGCACAAGATTTCAAAAAATACTGTATTTGGGATTGTCTTGATTATTGGAGGGATAATTGCTCAGACCTATAAGGTTGAACAGGTTAATTCCTTCTACATTGGTATTCTCTGTGCTTTGGTTTGTGCCATTGCATGGGGAAGCGAGAGTGTTCTTAGCTCTTTTGCCATGGAAAGTGAATTGAGTGAAATCGAAGCCCTCTTAATCCGTCAAGTGACTTCATTCTTGTCCTATCTTGTGATTGTGCTCTTCTCTCATCAGTCATTTACCGCAGTAGCCAATGGACAATTGCTAGGTCTCATGATTGTCTTTGCAGCCTTTGATATGATTTCCTACTTGGCTTATTATATCGCTATCAATCGCTTGCAACCAGCCAAGGCTACAGGATTGAACGTGAGTTATGTAGTTTGGACTGTCTTGTTTGCAGTTGTTTTCTTGGGTACACCGCTAGATATGCTGACAATTATGACGTCACTTGTCGTCATTGCTGGAGTTTATATTATTATTAAAGAATAAAGGAGATTCGTGTGAAAGCCATTATCTTAGCAGCGGGATTGGGAACTCGCTTGCGTCCTATGACTGAAAATACCCCTAAAGCCTTGGTTCAGGTTAATCAAAAACCTTTGATTGAATACCAAATTGAGTTTCTAAAAGAAAAAGGGATCCATGACATCATCATCATCGTTGGTTACCTTAAAGAACAATTCGATTATTTAAAAGAGAAATACGGAGTTCGACTCGTTTTCAATGATAAATACGCTGACTACAATAACTTTTACTCTCTCTATCTTGTAAAAGAAGAATTGGCCAACAGCTATGTTATTGATGCAGATAACTATCTCTTTAAAAATATGTTCCGCAATAATCTGACACGTTCGACTTATTTTAGTGTTTATCGTGAAGATTGTACCAACGAATGGTTCTTGGTCTATGGAGATGACTACAAGGTTCAAGACATTACTGTTGATAGTAAGGCAGGTCGCATCCTTAGTGGTGTATCCTTCTGGGACGCTCCAACTGCGGAAAAAATTGTCAGCTTTATTGACAAGGCTTATGCAAGTGGTGAATTTGTTGATCTCTACTGGGACAATATGGTTAAGGACAATATCAAAGAGCTGGATGTCTATGTTGAAGAATTAGAAGGCAATAGCATCTATGAGATCGATAGTGTCCAAGACTACCACAAATTAGAAGAAATTCTTAAAAACGAAAATTAAAGATTTCAACATCTGGCTGAAATAGTCGGATGTTTTTTTGATTTTTTACGAATAAATAGATGACTAGAAAAAGAAATGGAGTTATTTATGAAAATCACAAACTATGAAATCTATAAGTTAAAAAAATCAGGTTTGACCAATCAACAGGTTTTGAAGGTCCTAGAATACGGTGAAAATGTTGATCAGGAGCTTTTGTTGGGTGATATTGCAGATATATCAGGTTGCAGAAATCCAGCTGTTTTTATGGAACGTTATTTTCAGATAGACGATACGCATTTGGAGAAGGAGTTTCAAAAATTTCCATCTTTCTCTATTTTAGATGACTGTTACCCTTGGGATTTGAGTGAAATATATGATGCGCCTGTACTTTTATTTTACAAGGGAAATCTTGACCTCTTGAAATTTCCAAAAGTAGCGGTTGTGGGCAGTCGTGCTTGTAGCAAACAGGGAGCTAAGTCGGTTGAAAAAATTATTCAGGGTTTGGAAAATGAACTGGTTATCGTCAGTGGACTGGCCAAAGGCATTGACACAGCAGCTCATATGGCTGCTCTTCAGAATGGCGGAAAAACCATTGCAGTGATTGGAACAGGTCTAGATGTGTTTTATCCTAAAGCCAATAAACGATTGCAAGACTATATCGGAAATGATCATCTACTTCTCAGTGAATATGGACCTGGTGAACAACCTCTGAAATTTCATTTTCCTGCCCGTAATCGCATCATCGCTGGACTTTGTCGAGGTGTGATTGTAGCAGAGGCTAAGATGCGCTCAGGTAGTCTCATTACCTGTGAGAGGGCAATGGAGGAAGGGCGCGATGTCTTTGCTATTCCTGGTAGCATTTTAGATGGACTATCAGACGGTTGCCATCATTTGATTCAAGAAGGGGCAAAATTGGTCACCAGCGGGCAAGATGTTCTTTCGGAATTTGAATTTTAAGGCGAAATTTTTCCTTCAACGGTCGGTTAACAAACAGAAACTTTTCAAAAAAATAACTTTTTATCTTGACAAGGTCTAGAAAACTTGGTATCATATAAAAGTTGAGAAAAGCAGAAGTGAGAGCTTCTCGCCTTGTGACATTAAGTTGCCTGGCCCTACGGATGAAAAGTTTCTAAGAAACGCTATCATAACGTGCGGGCTTGTATATTTACGAGTCCGCTATTGTTTTTCTCTAATAAAACAAAAGAGGTGAAAACCATAGCAAAGCAAGACTTATTCATCAATGATGAGATTCGTGTACGTGAAGTTCGCTTGATTGGTCTTGAAGGAGAACAGCTAGGCATCAAGCCACTCAGTGAAGCGCAAGCTTTGGCTGATAACGCTAATGTTGACCTAGTGTTGATTCAACCCCAAGCCAAACCGCCTGTTGCAAAAATTATGGACTACGGTAAGTTCAAATTTGAGTACCAGAAGAAGCAAAAAGAACAACGTAAAAAACAAAGTGTTGTTACTGTGAAAGAAGTTCGTCTAAGTCCAACTATTGACAAGGGTGACTTTGATACAAAACTTCGCAATGCACGCAAATTCCTTGAAAAAGGAAATAAAGTTAAGGTATCTATTCGCTTTAAGGGTCGTATGATTACCCATAAAGAGATTGGTGCAAAAGTTTTAGCCGAGTTTGCTGAAGCAACTCAAGATATTGCCATCATCGAACAGCGTGCTAAAATGGATGGACGTCAAATGTTCATGCAATTGGCGCCAGCGACTGACAAAAAATAATTGTCAGAAAGTTAAATAAAGGAGAAAAAATCATGCCAAAACAAAAAACACACCGCGCATCAGCTAAACGTTTCAAACGTACAGGTTCTGGTGGACTTAAACGTTTCCGTGCTTACACTTCTCACCGTTTCCACGGAAAAACTAAGAAACAACGTCGTCATCTTCGTAAAGCATCTATGGTGCATTCAGGAGATTACAAACGTATCAAAGCAATGCTTACTCGCTTGAAATAATAGCTCGACTGTAAGTAAACAATTCTAGGAAATATTTGGAGGAAATAAAACATGGCACGTGTTAAAGGTGGCGTTGTATCACGCAAACGTCGTAAACGTATTCTTAAATTAGCAAAAGGTTACTATGGAGCTAAACACATCTTGTTCCGTACTGCAAAAGAACAAGTAATGAATTCTTACTACTATGCATACCGTGACCGTCGTCAGAAAAAACGTGACTTCCGCAAATTGTGGATCACTCGTATCAACGCGGCAGCTCGTATGAACGGACTTTCATACTCACAATTGATGCATGGTTTGAAATTGGCTGAGATCGAAGTCAACCGTAAAATGCTTGCTGACTTGGCTGTTAATGATGCAGCAGCTTTCACAGCTCTTGCAGATGCAGCTAAAGCAAAACTTGGTAAATAATAACAGATAAGACTGGAACAGGATTGTCCCAGTCTTTTTGAAAATAAAGGAGAAAAATATGGCTTCAAAAATGCTACATACTTGCTTGCGAGTAGAAAATCTTGAAAAATCAATTGCATTCTATCAAGATGCTTTTGGTTTTAAAGAATTGCGTCGCAGAGATTTTCCAGACCATGCCTTCACGATTGTCTATCTAGGTCTTGAGGGTGACGACTATGAGTTGGAGTTGACTTATAACTACGATCATGGTCCTTATGTGGTTGGAGATGGGTTTGCCCATATCGCCCTCAGTACACCTGATCTTGAGGCGCTTCATCAAGAGCACAGTGCCAAAGGCTATGAAGTTACTGAGCCAAATGGTCTACCAGGAACTGCACCAAACTATTACTTTGTCAAAGACCCTGATGGCTACAAGGTCGAAGTCATTCGTGAAAAATAATCTCGTGAAGTTAAGTAGAATGTTCGTTTTCTACTTGACTTTTTTTAGCTGAAAGAGTAAACTAATAAAAGTTTAACCTTTAAGGGGAGTCCAGAGAGACTCACAAGGTGTCAGATAAAAGAATAGTACAATTTTTTAGAGGAGACTTTTTGAGTGTGCTCTCTTGTCTTGTACGATTTTAACTGAGGCCTTGCACTAGCAAGGTCTTTTCTTTGTCTGGTCCCCTTAAAATTTAAGGAGGAAAAGTCATGAATCCCACATGTAAGAAACGTTTGGGTGCCATTCGTTTGGAAACCATGAAGGTGGTTGCACAGGAGGAAATCGCGCCAGCAATCTTTGAATTAGTTCTAGAAGGGGAAATGGTTGAAGCCATGCGAGCAGGCCAATTTCTTCATCTGCGTGTGCCTGATGATGCCCATCTTTTGCGTCGTCCTATTTCAATTTCGTCTATTGATAAGGCTAATAAGCAGTGTCATCTTATTTATCGGATTGAAGGGGCTGGGACAGCTATTTTCTCAACCTTAAGTCAGGGGGATACTCTTGATGTGATGGGCCCTCAGGGGAATGGTTTTGACTTGTCTGACCTTGATGAGCAGAACCAGGTTCTCCTTGTTGGTGGGGGTATTGGTGTTCCGCCCTTGCTTGAGGTGGCCAAGGAATTGCATGAGAGTGGTGTGAAAGTAGTGACAGTTCTCGGTTTTGCGACTAAGGATGCTGTTATTTTAGAGACGGAATTAGCTCAATATGGTCAAGTTTTTGTAACGACAGATGATGGTTCTTATGGCATTAAGGGGAATGTCTCCGTGGTCATCAAGGATTTAGACAATCAATTTGATGCTGTTTACTCATGTGGGGCGCCTGGAATGATGAAGTATATCAATCAAACCTTTTATGACCATCCAAGAGCCTATCTATCTCTGGAATCTCGTATGGCTTGTGGAATGGGGGCTTGCTATGCCTGCGTCCTAAAAGTGCCAGAAAGCGATACGGTCAGCCAACGTGTCTGTGAAGATGGCCCTGTTTTCCGCACAGGAACAGTTGTATTATAAGGAGAAAATTATGACTACAAATCGTTTACAAGTCTCTCTACCAGGCTTGGATTTGAAAAATCCGATTATTCCAGCATCAGGCTGTTTTGGTTTTGGTCAAGAGTATGCCAAGTACTATGATTTAGACCTTTTAGGTTCTATTATGATCAAGGCGACAACTCTTGAACCCCGTTTTGGCAATCCAACTCCAAGGGTGGCAGAGACGCCTGCTGGTATGCTCAATGCAATTGGCTTGCAAAATCCTGGTTTGGAAGTTGTTTTGGCTGAAAAGTTACCTTGGTTAGAAAGAGAGTATCCAAATCTTCCCATTATTGCCAATGTAGCTGGTTTTTCAAAACAAGAGTATGCAGCTGTTTCTTATGGTATTTCCAAGGCAGCTAATGTGAAGGCTATTGAGCTCAATATTTCTTGTCCCAACGTAGACCACTGTAATCATGGACTCTTGATTGGTCAAGATCCTGATCTGGCTTATGATGTGGTGAAAGCAGCTGTGGAAGCCTCTGATGTACCAGTTTATGTCAAACTAACTCCTAGTGTGACCGATATCGTTACTGTCGCAAAAGCTGCAGAAGATGCAGGAGCAAGTGGCTTAACCATGATTAATACTCTGGTTGGAATGCGCTTTGACCTCAAAACCAGAAAACCAATCTTGGCCAATGGAACAGGTGGAATGTCTGGTCCAGCAGTCTTTCCAGTAGCTCTCAAACTCATCCGCCAAGTCGCTCAAACAACAGACCTGCCCATCATTGGAATGGGAGGAGTGGATTCGGCAGAAGCTGCCCTAGAAATGTATCTGGCTGGAGCATCTGCTATTGGAGTTGGAACAGCCAACTTTACCAATCCTTATGCCTGCCCTGATATCATCGAAAATTTACCAAAAGTCATGGACAAATACGGCATTAGCAGTCTGGAAGATCTACGCAAGGAAGTAAAAGAGTCTCTGAGGTAACCTGCAATCAATCTGTTCTTGATTTTTTATTAGTTTGTAATGTTGATTATAGAGAATTTTGATATAATGAAATGAGTAAGAACAGAGGAAGAAAGTTAATGAAGAAATTAAAATTTATTTTTTTAGCCCTGCTATTTTTCTTAGTCAGACCAGAGAGTGCAATGGCTAGCGATGGTACTTGGCAAGGAAAACAATACCTGAAAGCAGATGGTAGTCGAGCAGCCAATGAGTGGGTTTTTGATGCTCATTATCAATCTTGGTTTTATATCAAAGCAGATGCAAACTATGCTGAAAACGAATGGCTAAAACAAGGTGACGACTATTTTTACCTCAAATCTGGTGGCTATATGGCAAAATCAGAATGGGTAGAAGACAAGGGAGCCTTCTATTATCTTGACCAAGATGGAAAGATGAAAAGAAATGCTTGGCTAGGAGCTTCCTATGTCGGTGCTACAGGTGCCAAGGTAATAGAAGACTGGGTCTATGATTCTCAATATGATGCTTGGTTTTATATCAAAGCAGATGGACAACACGCAGAGAAAGAATGGCTCCAAATCAAGGGGAAGGACTATTATTTTAAATCTGGTGGTTATTTACTAACAAGTCAGTGGATTGAGCAGGCTTATGTGAATGCTAGTGGTGCCAAAGTACAGCAAGGTTGGCTTTTTGACAAACAATACCAATCTTGGTTTTACATCAAAGAAAATGGGAATCATGCTGATAAAGAATGGATTTTCGAAAATGGTCACTATTATTATCTAAAATCCGGTGGCTATATGGCAGCAAATGAATGGATTTGGGATAAGGAATCTTGGTTTTATCTCAAATCTGATGGTAAAATGGCTGAGAAAGAATGGCTATACGATTCTAAAAGTCAAGCCTGGTACTACTTCAAATCTGGCGGCTACATGGCGAAAAATGAGACAGTAGATGGTTATCAGCTTGGAAGCGATGGAAAGTGGCTTGGAGAAAAAGCTACAAACGAAAATGCTGCTTACTATCAAGTAGTACCTGTCACAGCAAATGTTTATGATGCAGATGGTGAAAAGCTGTCCTATATATCACAAGGTAGTGTTGTCTGGCTAGACAAGGATAGAAAAAGTGATGACAAGCGCTTGGCTATTACTATTTCTGGTTTGTCAGGTTATATGAAAACAGAAGATTTACAAGCACTAGATGCTAGTAAGGACTTTATCCCTTATTATGAGAGTGATGGGCATCGTTTTTATCACTATGTGGCTCAGAATGCTAGTATCCCAGTAGCTGCTCATCTTTCTGATATGGAAGCAGGCAAGAAATATTATTCGGCAGATGGGCTGCATTTTGATGGTTTTAACCTTGAAAATCCCTTCCTTTTCAAAGATTTGACAGAGGCTACAAACTACAGTGCTGAAGATTTGGATAAGGTATTTAGTTTGTTAAATATTGACAATAGTCTCTTGGAAAATAAGGGAGCTACCTTTAAGGAAGCTGAAGAACATTACCATATCAATGCCCTCTATCTCCTTGCTCATAGTGCCTTAGAAAGCGACTGGGGACGTAGCAAGATTGCAAGAGATAAGAATAATTTCTTTGGTATTACAGCCTATGATACGACCCCTTACCTTTCTGCCAAGACATTTGATGATGTGGATAAGGGTATTTTAGGAGCAACCAAGTGGATTAAGGAAAATTATATCGATAGGGGCAGAACTTTCCTTGGAAACAAGGCATCTGGTATGAATGTGGAATATGCCTCAGATCCTTATTGGGGTGAAAAAATTGCTAGTGTGATGATGAAAATCAATGAGAAACTAGGTGGCAAAGATTAGTCCTATAATTGAATATGATTTGTGTATAATACTCAATGAAAATCAAAGAGCAAACTAGGAAACTAGCCGCAGGCTGTACTTGAGTACGGCAAGGTGACGTTGACGTGGTTTGAATTTGATTTTCGAAGAGTATAAGCTAAAAATCCTGATTTCAAGTCGAATCAGGATTTTTTCATGGATGCGATTTTTTCTGGGTCTGGTGTGACACGGAGGGTCTTTTGCCCTGTGTAGGTGACAAAGCCGGGTTTTCCACCAGTTGGTTTGTTGAGTTTCTTGACTTCAATCATATCTACCTGGACCAGATTTGACAGGCGACCTTGAGAGAAGTAGGCGGCTAGCTCTGCCGCGTCTGTCTTGACTTCATCAGATGGGTCAAGATTTCCTGAGATGACAACATGGCTTCCAGGAATGTCCTTGGCATGGAACCAAAGCTCCTCCTTGCGGGCCATTTTAAAGGTTAGCTCCTCGTTTTGTAGGTTATTGCGGCCGACATAGATGATGGTTTTGCCATCGCTTGCTAGATATTGTTCTGGCTTTTTGCGCTTCTGAATTTTTTCTCGCTGTCTTCTGCGGATAAAACCTGTTTGAATCAATTCTTCACGGATTTCAGCGATTTCTTCCAGTCCAGCTTGGTTGAGGACGGTTTCTACACTTTCCAAATAGAGAATAGTGGCCTTGGTTTCCTCAATCAGATCAGTCAAGTATTTGACAGCTTCTTTTAATTTCTGATACCGTTTAAAGTAGCGTTGGGCATTCTGGTTGGGAGTCAGAGCCTTATCAAGTGCAATCGTGATAGGTTGGTTGGTGTAGTAGTTGTCTAGGATAACCTGGTCTTGGTCGTTAGGCACTTGGTGGAGGAAGGTTGTTAGCAATTCTCCTTTTTGGCGAAATTCTTCAGCGTTGTCTGTCGCCAGTAACTCTTTTTCTTGTTTTTTCAGCTTATGGCGATTTTTTTGAAGTTCATTTTCAACACGGCGAATGAGTTCACTGGCTTGCTGTTTGACGCGGTCGCGCTCAGCCTTATCCTTATAGTAGGTGTCCAACAAATCAGAAAGACTGGCAAAAGGCTCTCCCACCTGATTTGCAAAAGGAACTGGACTGAAGGAAGTCTCAGTCAAGCATGGCTGGGTTTCTTGATTGAAAAAGTTACGGAAAGTAGATAGTTTATCACTAACCAGTATGCTTTCCAATTCATTTGCCGTATCACGTCCCAGACCTTGAAAGAGGCTTTGAAGATTTTTTGCTCTCGTTTCCTGAGTTTGTAGGATTTCAAAGAGCTTTTCATCCTTGATAGTAAAAGGATTGAGAGATTCCGTACTTGGCGGAGCGATATAGGTCGATCCAGGGAGCAAGGTGCGGTAGCTATTTTGTGAAAAACCAACGTGTTTGATAACTTCGAGGATTTTGTGGCTACTTTTATCAACCAGTAGAATATTACTGTGTTTCCCCATAATTTCGATAATCAAGGTTGCCTGGATATGATCTCCAATCTCGTTTTTATTGGAAACTGTCATTTCCACAATACGATCATTTTCCACTTGCTCAATCGATTCAATCAGGGCACCCTGCAAATACTTTCTCAAAACCATGATAAAGGTAGAAGGTTGGGCTGGATTTTCAAAAGTCGTTTGGGTCAGCTGAATGCGTCCAAAAACAGGATGGGCAGAAAGGAGCAGACGATGACTTTGGCGATTGCTGCGGATTTGCAAGACCAATTCTTGTTCAAAAGGCTGATTGATTTTCTGGATGCGACCGTTCACTAACTCTCTTCGCAATTCCTCAACCATGTGGTGTAAAAAAAATCCGTCAAATGACATCGTTCTCTCCTTGTGATTGTATTCCATAGTATTATATCAAAAAGGTAGAATAAAATCATGGAAATGTGGTATAATAAAGCCAAGTAAAGAGAAACGAGAAGCACATGTATATTGAAATGGTAGATGAAACTGGTCAAGTTTCAAAAGAAATGTTGCAACAAACCCAAGAAATTTTGGAATTTGCAGCCCAAAAATTAGGAAAAGAAGACAAGGAAATGGCAGTTACCTTTGTGACCAATGAGCGTAGTCATGAGCTCAATCTGGAGTACCGTGACACAGACCGTCCGACAGATGTTATCAGCCTTGAATATAAGCCAGAGTTGGAAATTGCCTTTGACGAAGAGGATTTGCTTGAAAATCCGGAATTGGCAGAGATGATGTCTGAGTTTGATGCCTATATTGGGGAATTGTTCATCTCTATCGATAAGGCACATGAGCAGGCTGAGGAATATGGCCATAGCTTTGAGCGTGAGATGGGCTTCTTGGCAGTACACGGCTTTTTACATATCAACGGCTATGATCACTACACTCCGGAAGAAGAAGCGGAGATGTTCGGTTTACAAGAAGAAATTTTGACAGCCTATGGACTCACAAGACAATAAACGAAAATGGAAAAATCGTGACCTGATATCCAGTTTAGAATTTGCCATCACAGGGATTTTTACTGCTATCAAGGAAGAACGCAATATGCGAAAACATGCAGTGACGGCTCTTGTAGTCATTCTTGCAGGTTTTGTTTTTCAGGTGTCACGAATCGAATGGCTCTTTCTCCTATTGAGCATTTTCTTGGTAGTAGCGTTTGAGATTATCAACTCTGCTATTGAAAATGTGGTGGATTTGGCCAGTCACTATCACTTTTCCATGCTGGCTAAAAATGCCAAGGATATGGCGGCTGGCGCGGTATTAGTGGTCTCTCTTTTCGCAGCCTTAACAGGCGCATTGATTTTTCTCCCACGAATCTGGGATTTATTATTTTAAACAGTAAGAGGAAATTATGACTTTTAAATCAGGCTTTGTAGCCATTTTAGGACGTCCCAATGTTGGGAAGTCAACATTTTTAAACCACGTCATGGGGCAAAAGATTGCCATCATGAGTGACAAGGCGCAGACAACGCGCAACAAAATCATGGGAATTTACACGACTGATAAGGAACAAATCGTCTTTATCGACACACCAGGGATTCACAAACCTAAAACAGCTCTAGGAGATTTCATGGTTGAGTCTGCCTACAGTACCCTTCGCGAAGTGGATACCGTTCTTTTCATGGTGCCTGCTGATGAAGCGCGTGGTAAGGGAGACGACATGATTATCGAGCGCCTCAAGGCTGCCAAGGTTCCTGTGATTTTGGTTGTGAACAAGATTGATAAGGTTCATCCAGACCAGCTCTTGTCTCAGATTGATGATTTTCGTAATCAAATGGACTTTAAGGAAATCGTTCCAATCTCAGCCCTTCAGGGCAATAACGTCTCTCGTCTAGTGGATATTTTGAGTGAAAATCTGGATGAAGGATTCCAGTATTTCCCGTCTGATCAAATTACAGATCATCCAGAACGTTTCTTGGTTTCAGAAATGGTTCGCGAGAAAGTCTTGCACCTAACTCGTGAAGAGATTCCGCATTCTGTCGCAGTAGTTGTGGATTCTATGAAACGAGATGAAGAGACAGACAAGGTTCACATCCGTGCAACCATCATGGTCGAGCGTGATAGTCAAAAAGGGATTATCATCGGTAAAGGTGGTGCTATGCTTAAGAAAATTGGTAGCATGGCTCGTCGTGATATTGAACTCATGCTAGGAGACAAGGTCTTCCTGGAAACATGGGTTAAGGTCAAGAAAAACTGGCGCGATAAAAAGCTAGATTTGGCTGACTTTGGCTATAATGAAAAAGAATACTAAGTAGAGGTGGGCTTATGCCTGCTTCTTGTTTTTACAGAAGGAGGACTTATGCCTGAATTACCTGAGGTTGAAACCGTTCGTCGTGGCTTAGAAAAATTGATTTTGGGAAAGAAGATTTCGAGTGTAGAAATTCGCTATCCCAAGATGATTAAGACGGATTTGAACGAGTTTCAAAAGGAACTGCCTGGTCAGATTATTGAGTCAATGGGACGTCGTGGCAAATATTTGCTGTTTTACCTAACAGATAAGGTCTTGATTTCCCATCTGCGGATGGAGGGCAAGTATTTTTATTATCCGTATCAAGTTCCCGAACGCAAGCATGCCCATGTTTTCTTTCAGTTTGAAGATGGTGGGACGCTTGTTTATGAGGATGTACGCAAGTTTGGTACTATGGAACTCTTGGCGCCTGACCTTTTGGATGCCTACTTTATTTCTAAAAAATTAGGTCCTGAACCAAGCGAACAAGACTTTGATGTGCAGGTCTTTCAAGCTGCCCTAGCCAAGTCCAAAAAGCCTATCAAATCCCATCTTTTAGACCAGACTTTGGTAGCTGGACTTGGCAATATCTATGTGGATGAGGTTCTCTGGCGAGCTCAGGTTCATCCAGCTAGACCTTCCCAGACTTTGACAGCAGAAGAAGCGACTGCCATTCATGACCAGACCATTGCTGTATTGGGACAGGCTGTTGAAAAAGGTGGTTCCACCATTCGGACCTATACCAATGCCTTTGGGGAAGATGGAACCATGCAGGATTTTCATCAGGTCTATGATAAGGCTGGTCAAGAATGTGTACGCTGTGGTACCATCATTGAGAAAATCCAACTAGGTGGACGAGGCACCCATTTTTGTCCTCAGTGCCAAAGGAGGGGCTGATGGGAAAAATCATTGGAATCACTGGGGGAATTGCCTCTGGTAAGTCAACCGTGACAAATTTTCTAAGAAAGCAAGGCTTTCAAGTAGTGGATGCCGACGCAGTCGTCCACCAACTACAGAAACCTGGTGGTCGTCTGTTTGAGGCTCTAGTCCAGCACTTTGGGCAAGAAATCATCCTTGAAAACGGAGAACTTAATCGCCCTCTCCTAGCTAGTCTTATCTTTTCAAATCCTGAAGAACAGGAATGGTCTAAGCGAATCCAAGGAAAGATTATCCGTGAGGAGCTAGCTACGTTGAGAGACCAGTTGGCTCAGACAGAAGAAATTTTCTTCATGGATATTCCCCTACTTTTTGAGCAGGACTACGTCTCTTGGTTTGATGAGACTTGGTTGGTCTATGTGGACCGAGATGTCCAAGTAGAACGCTTAATGAAAAGGGACCAGTTGTCCAAAGATGAAGCTGAGTTTCGTCTGGCAGCCCAGTGGTCTTTAGAGAAAAAGAAATATTTGGCCAACCATGTTTTAAACAACAATGGAAATCAAGACCAGCTTCTTACTCAGGTATTCTCCCTGCTTGAGGGAGGTAAGCAAGATGACAGAGATTAACTGGAAGGATAATCTGCGCATTGCCTGGTTTGGTAATTTTCTGACTGGAGCCAGTATTTCTTTGGTTGTGCCCTTTATGCCTATCTTTGTGGAAAATCTAGGTGTAGGGAGTGAGCAAGTCGCTTTTTATGCAGGCTTAGCTATTTCTGTCTCTGCTATTTCTGCGGCGCTCTTTTCTCCTATCTGGGGTATCCTTGCTGACAAATACGGTCGAAAGCCCATGATGATTCGAGCAGGCATGGCCATGACCATTACTATGGGAGGTTTGGCCTTTGTGCCAAATATCTATTGGTTAATCTTTCTTCGGTTATTAAACGGTGTATTTGCGGGTTTTGTTCCCAATGCAACGGCCTTGATAGCCAGTCAGGTTCCAAAGGAGAAATCAGGAACTGCCTTAGGTACTTTGTCTACAGGCGTAGTTGCAGGTACTCTAACGGGTCCCTTTATTGGTGGCTTTATCGCAGAATTATTTGGCATTCGTACTGTTTTCTTACTGGTTGGTAGTTTTCTATTCTTAGCTGCTGTTTTAACTATTTGCTTTATCAAGGAAGATTTTCAACCAGTAGCCAAGGAAAAGGCCATTCCAACAAAGGAATTGTTTACATCAGTTAAATATCCCTATCTTTTGGTCAACCTCTTTCTGACCAGTTTTGTCATCCAATTTTCAGCCCAATCAATCGGCCCTATCTTAGCTCTTTATGTACGCGACTTAGGCCAGACAGAGAATCTTCTTTTTGTCTCTGGTTTGATTGTATCCAGTATGGGCTTTTCCAGTATGATGAGTGCAGGAGTTATGGGAAAGCTAGGTGACAAGGTGGGCAACCATCGCCTCTTGGTTGTCGCCCAGTTTTATTCAGTCATCATCTATCTCCTCTGTGCCAATGCCTCTAGCCCCCTTCAACTAGGACTTTATCGTTTCCTCTTTGGACTTGGAACCGGTGCCTTGATTCCCGGGGTTAATGCCCTACTCAGCAAAATGACTCCCAAAGCCGGCATTTCGAGGGTCTTTGCCTTCAATCAGGTATTCTTTTATCTGGGAGGTGTTGTTGGTCCCATGGCAGGTTCTGCAGTAGCAGGTCAATTTGGCTACCATGCTGTCTTTTATGCGACAAGCCTTTGTGTTGCCTTTAGTTGTCTCTTTAACCTTCTTCAATTTCGAACATTATTAAAAGTAAAGGAAATCTAGTGCGAGTAAAAATTAATCTCAAATGCTCCTCTTGTGGCAGTATCAATTACCTAACCAGTAAAAATTCAAAAACCCATCCAGACAAGATCGAGGTTTTAAAGTATTGTCCCAAGGAAAGAAAAGTAACCCTACATCTTGAATCTAAGTAGATTTTATGGTAAAATAATAGGGATTTTAAGGAGTTTGATATGTATAACCTATTATTAACCATTTTATTAGTATTATCTGTTGTGATTGTAATTGCAATTTTCATGCAACCAACCAAAAACCAATCCAGCAATGTATTTGATGCCAGCTCAGGTGATTTGTTTGAACGCAGTAAAGCACGCGGTTTCGAAGCTGTAATGCAGCGTTTGACAGGGATTTTAGTCTTTTTCTGGCTAGCCATTGCCTTAGCATTGACGGTATTATCAAGTAGATAAGAAAATAATGGGCAGGACTAGGTCTTTGCCTGTTTTTATTTTTAATGATGTTGAGAAGGTTTTACAGTAAAAGAAAATAAAAAATCTAGAAAGAAAATATGAAAGATAGAATAAAAGAATATTTGCAAGACAAGAGAAAGGTAACTGTCAATGACTTGGCTCAGGCTTTGGGAAAAGATGGTTCCAAGGATTTTCGTGAGTTGATTAAAACCTTGTCCCTAATGGAAAGAAAGCACCAGATTCGCTTTGAAGAAGATGGCAGTCTGACCTTGGAAGTTAAGAAAAAACATGAGATTACTCTCAAGGGGATTTTTCATGCCCACAAAAATGGCTTTGGCTTTGTTAGTCTGGAAGGCGAGGAGGACGACCTTTTTGTAGGGAAAAACGATGTCAACTATGCTATTGATGGTGATACCGTTGAGGTCGTGATAAAGAAAGTAGCTGACCGCAATAAGGGAACAGCAGCAGAAGCCAAAATTATTGATATCTTAGAACATAGTTTGACAACAGTTGTCGGTCAAATCGTTCTGGATCAGGAAAAGCCTAAGTATGCTGGCTATATTCGTTCAAAGAATCAGAAAATCAGTCAACCGATTTATGTTAAGAAACCAGCCCTAAAACTAGAAGGAACAGAAGTTCTCAAGGTCTTTATCGATAAATACCCAAGCAAGAAACATGATTTCTTTGTCGCTAGTGTCCTCGATGTGGTGGGACATTCAACGGATGTCGGAATTGATGTCCTTGAGGTTTTGGAATCAATGGACATTGTCTCAGAATTTCCAGAGGCTGTTGTTAAGGAAGCAGAAAGTGTGCCTGATGCTCCGTCTCAAAAGGATATGGAAGGTCGTCTGGATCTAAGAGATGAGATTACCTTTACCATTGATGGTGCTGATGCCAAGGACTTGGACGATGCGGTGCATATCAAGGCCTTGAAAAATGGGAATCTGGAGCTTGGTGTTCACATCGCAGATGTTTCCTACTATGTGACCGAGGGTTCTGCCCTTGACAAGGAAGCCCTTAACCGCGCAACTTCTGTCTATGTGACAGACCGTGTGGTCCCAATGCTACCAGAACGCCTTTCAAATGGTATCTGCTCGCTCAATCCGCAAGTTGACCGCCTGACCCAGTCTGCCATTATGGAGATTGATAAACATGGTCGTGTAGTCAACTACACCATCACACAAACGGTTATCAAGACAAGCTTCCGTATGACCTATAGCGATGTCAATGATATCCTAGCTGGCGATGAGGAAAAGAGACAAGAATATCAGAAAATTGTTCCAAGTATTCAACTCATGGCTAAGCTCCATGAAACTCTAGAAAACATGCGTATGAAACGTGGAGCCCTTAATTTTGATACCAACGAAGCGAAGATTTTAGTGGATAAACAGGGTAAGCCTGTTGATATCGTTCTTCGTCAGCGTGGTGTTGCCGAGCGTATGATTGAGTCCTTTATGTTGATGGCCAACGAAACAGTTGCCGAGCATTTCAGCAAGTTGGATTTACCTTTTATCTATCGGATTCACGAGGAGCCAAAGGCTGAAAAGGTTCAGAAGTTTATTGATTATGCTTCTAGCTTTGGCTTGCATATTTATGGGACAGCCAGTGAGATTAGCCAGGAGGCGCTCCAAGACATCATGCGTACTGTTGAGGGAGAGCCTTATGCGGATGTATTGTCCATGATGCTTCTTCGCTCCATGCAGCAGGCTCGCTATTCAGAGCACAATCACGGCCACTATGGACTAGCTGCTGACTATTACACTCACTTTACCAGCCCGATTCGTCGTTATCCAGACCTTCTTGTTCACCGTATGATTCGTGATTACGGCCGTTCTAAGGAAATAGCAGAGCATTTTGAGCAAGTGATCCCAGAGATTGCGACCCAGTCTTCCAACCGTGAGCGTCGTGCTATCGAGGCTGAGCGTGAAGTCGAAGCCATGAAAAAGGCTGAGTATATGGAAGAATACGTGGGTGAAGAGTACGATGCGGTTGTGTCTAGCATCGTTAAATTCGGTCTCTTTGTCGAATTGCCAAATACGGTTGAAGGTTTGATTCACATCACAAATCTACCTGAATTTTACCATTTCAATGAGCGTGATTTGACTCTTCGTGGGGAAAAATCGGGGACAACCTTCCGTGTAGGTCAGCAAATCCGTATCCGAGTTGAAAGAGCCGACAAGATGACAGGTGAAATTGACTTCTCTTACATCCCAAGTGAGTTTGATGTGATTGAAAAAGGCTTGAAACAGTCTAGTCGAAATGACAGAGGGCGTGGTTCCAGTCGTCGTTCAGATAAGAAGGAAGATAAGAGAAAATCAGGACGCTCAAATGATAAGCGCAAGCATTCACAAAAAGACAAGAAGAAAAAAGGAAAGAAACCCTTTTACAAGGAAGTAGCTAAGAAAGGAGCTAAGCATGGCAAAGGGCGAGGGAAAGGTCGTCGCACAAAATAAAAAGGCGCGCCACGACTATACAATCGTAGATACGCTAGAAGCAGGAATGGTCCTGACTGGAACTGAAATCAAGAGTGTGCGAGCTGCTCGAATCAATCTCAAGGATGGCTTTGCTCAAGTGAAAAATGGAGAAGTTTGGTTGAGCAATGTTCATATCGCTCCTTACGAAGAGGGCAATATCTGGAACCAAGAACCAGAACGTCGTCGTAAACTCCTGCTCCATAAGAAACAAATCCAAAAATTAGAACAAGAGACTAAAGGAACAGGAATGACACTGGTTCCCCTTAAGGTCTATATCAAAGATGGCTATGCCAAGCTTCTTTTAGGCCTAGCTAAAGGGAAGCATGACTACGACAAACGGGAGTCTATCAAACGTCGTGAGCAAAACCGCGACATTGCGCGCGTGATGAAAGCTGTTAATCAGCGATAAAAAGAGGAAATGAAGATGGAAAAACTAGTTGCCTATAAACGTATGCCCTTGTGGAATAAAGAAACCATGCCAGAGGCTGTTCAGCAGAAACACAATACCAAGGTTGGGACTTGGGGCAAGATTACTGTTTTAAAAGGAGCTCTCAAGTTTATTGAATTGACAGAAGATGGTGAGGTTCTAGCTGAGCACATCTTTGAAGCAGGAGCCGACAATCCCATGGCACAACCACAAGCTTGGCACCGAGTGGAGGCTGTAACAGACGATGTGGAATGGTATTTGGAGTTTTATTGTAAACCTGAGGATTATTTTCCTAAGAAATACAATACCAATCCGGTTCATTCAGAGGTCCTAGAGGCTATGCAGACAGTAAAACCAGGGAAAGCCTTGGATTTGGGCTGTGGTCAAGGTCGTAATTCTCTCTTTCTAGCCCAGCAAGGTTTTGATGTGACAGCTGTGGATCAAAATGAACTGGCCCTTGAAATCTTGCAAAGCATTGTGGAGCAAGAAGACCTGAACATGCCTGTTGGTCTTTACGATATCAATTCAGCCAGCATTGGGCAAGAATATGATTTTATCGTTTCAACAGTTGTTTTGATGTTTTTGCAAGCGGACCGCATTCCTGCAATTATCAAAAATATGCAGGAGCATACCACGGTCGGTGGCTATAATCTTATCGTTTGTGCTATGGATACGGAAGATTACCCTTGCTCTGTGAACTTCCCATTTACCTTTAAAGAAGGGGAATTGGCAGACTATTACAAGGACTGGGAATTGGTCAAGTACAATGAAAATCCAGGCCATTTGCACCGTCGCGATGAGAATGGCAATCGTATTCAACTACGCTTTGCGACCATGCTAGCTAAAAAAATCAAATAATCATGAATGAAGATTGGGAATTTTCCTGATCTTTTTTCTTTTTTACGAATAGATAAGATAGAAGAATTGACAAAAATACGCATTATAAGTATAATTTTAGCTAGAAAGGTGACTATGAATGCCAATCACAGGTAAGGAAATGGTAAAATTAGCTCTTGCAAATGGATGGATTGAAGTTCGTAAGAGAGGAAGTCATCATCATTTTAAGAAAGAAGGGGTTCCCTATCTTGTCACTATTCCAGTTCACGGTAATGATGATCTAGGAAAAGGTTTAGAGAGAAAAATATTAAAAGATTTAGGATTGTAGTTGATTTGGAAATTGTGGAGGTGTATTATGCTAAAATCTTATCCTGCTATTTTTCATAGAGAAGGCACTGGATACTGGGTTGAATTTCCTGAATTTGGAGGCGGGACTGAAGGAACAACGATTGAACTTGCAATGAAAAATGCTCGGGAAATGCTTGAGAGTGTTTTAGCATCTTATATTGATGAAGGACTGGCTTTGCCTACTCCTAGTGACATTGCTGAGTTGAAAGCTCCTGATGGATTTGTGACTTTGATTCAGGTCAATCCCTTGCCTTTCGTAAAGAATAATAAAGCGATTCGAAAAAATGTTACGATTCCAGAGTGGCTAGTCAGACTTGCAGATCGTGAGAAAGTGAACTATTCTGAAGTGTTGACACAAGCTCTTGAAAGTCGCTTGCAACTCTAAAATTATAGAGTGATGAAGATTAGGAAATTTCCTGATCTTTTTTCTTTTTTACGAATAATATAGAAAAGGAGGGAAATCATGTTTGTTGCGAGAGATGCTAGGGGAGAATTGGTAAATGTGTTAGAGGATAAGCTTGAGAAGCAAGCCTACACTTGCCCAGCTTGTGGAGGTCAACTCCGTTTGCGGCAAGGAGCAAGTGTACGGACCCATTTTGCCCATAAAACCTTAAAAGACTGTGATTTTTCCTCTGAAAATGAAAGCACAGAACACCTGGCAAATAAAGAATCCCTTTATCACTGGTTGAAAAAAGAGGCAGAGGTGCAATTAGAATACCCGCTTCCAGAGCTTAAACAGATTGCGGATGTATTTGTAAATGGCAATCTAGCTTTAGAGGTTCAATGTAGTCCCTTGCCTCAAAAAGTTCTTAAAGAGCGCAGTGAGGGCTATCGTAGTCAGGGTTACCAAGTTCTGTGGTTGTTGGGTCAAAAACTGTGGCTCAAGGACCGCTTGACTCGTCTGCAACAAGGGTTTCTCTATTTCAGTCAAAACATGGGCTTTTATATTTGGGAATTAGACAAGGAAAAACAGGTTTTAAGACTCAAATACCTGATTTACCAAGATCTTCGAGGTAAACTCCATTATCAGATCAAGGAATTTCCCTATGGTCAAGCTAGTTTACTGGAAATATTACGTCTTCCCTATAAGAAACAAAAAATCTCTCATTTTACAGTTTCTCAGGACAAGGACATCTGCCGCTATATCCGGCAACAACTGTTTTATCACAATCCCTTTTGGATGAAAGAACAAGCAGAAGCTTATCAAAAGGGAGAAAATCTCCTGACTTATGGGCTAAAAGAATGGTATCCACAAATTCGGCCAATAGTAGGCAAATTTTTCCAAATTGAGCAAGATTTGACCAGCTATTATCAGTATTTTCAAACCTATTATCAAGAAAATCCTCAAAATGATTGGCAAAAGCTTTATCCACCAGCCTTTTATCAGCAATATTTCTTAAAAAATATGGTAGAATAGAAAGGATGGAGGAATCTAATGGTATTACAAAGACATGAAATAAATGAAAAAGATACATGGGATCTATCAACGATCTACCCAACTGACCAGGCTTGGGAAGAAGCCTTAAAAGATATAACAGAACAATTGGAGACAGTAGCCCAGTATGAAGGCCATCTCCTGGATAGTGCGGATAGTCTACTCGAAATTACTGAATTTTCTCTTGAAATGGAACGCCAGATGGAGAAGCTTTACGTTTATGCTCATATGAAAAATGACCAGGATACACGTGAAGCCAAGTACCAAGAGTACTATGCTAAGGCCATGACACTCTACAGCCAGCTAGACCAAGCCTTTTCATTCTATGAACCTGAATTTATGGAGATTAGTGAAAAGCAGTATGCTGACTTTTTAGAAGCTCAGCCAAAATTGCAGGTTTATCAACACTATTTTGACAAGCTTTTGCAAGGCAAGGATCACGTTCTTTCACAACGCGAAGAAGAATTATTGGCTGGAGCTGGGGAAATCTTTGGTTCGGCAAGTGAAACCTTCGCTATCTTGGACAATGCGGATATTGTGTTCCCTTATGTTCTTGACGATGATGGTAAGGAAGTTCAGCTATCTCATGGGACTTACACACGTTTGATGGAGTCTAAAAATCGTGAGGTTCGCCGTGGTGCCTATCAAGCCCTTTATGCGACTTATCAACAATTCCAACATACCTATGCCAAAACCTTGCAAACCAATGTTAAGGTCCAAAACTATCGTGCCAAGGTACGTAACTACAAGAGTGCTCGTCATGCAGCCCTAGCGGCTAATTTTGTTCCAGAAAGTGTTTATGACAATTTGGTAGCAGCAGTTCGCAAGCATTTGCCACTCTTGCATCGTTACCTTGAACTTCGTTCAAAAATCTTGGGGATTTCAGACCTTAAGATGTACGATGTCTACACACCGCTTTCATCTGTTGAATATAGTTTTACCTACCAAGAAGCCTTGAAAAAAGCAGAAGATGCCTTGGCAGTCTTGGGTGAGGATTACTTGAGCCGTGTTAAACGTGCCTTCAGCGAGCGTTGGATTGATGTTTACGAAAACCAAGGCAAGCGTTCAGGGGCTTACTCTGGTGGTTCTTACGATACTAATGCCTTTATGCTTCTTAACTGGCAGGACAATCTAGACAATCTCTTTACCCTTGTCCATGAGACTGGTCACAGTATGCACTCAAGCTATACTCGTGAAACTCAGCCTTATGTTTACGGAGATTATTCTATCTTCTTGGCTGAGATTGCTTCAACCACTAATGAAAATATCTTGACGGAGAAATTATTGGAAGAAGTAGAAGATGATGCAACGCGCTTTGCTATTCTCAATAACTTCCTAGATGGTTTCCGTGGAACAGTTTTCCGCCAAACTCAATTTGCTGAGTTTGAACACGCCATTCACCAAGCGGATCAAAATGGTGAAGTCTTGACAAGCGATTTCTTAAATAAACTCTATGCAGACTTGAACCAAGAGTATTATGGATTGAGTAAGGAAGACAATCCTGAAATCCAATACGAATGGGCTCGTATTCCACACTTCTACTATAACTACTATGTATATCAATATTCAACAGGCTTTGCAGCAGCTTCAGCTCTGGCTGAAAAGATTGTCCATGGTAGTCAAGAAGACCGTGACCGCTATATCGATTACCTCAAGGCAGGTAAATCTGACTATCCACTTAATGTCATGAGAAAAGCTGGTGTTGATATGGAGAAGGAAGACTATCTCAACGATGCTTTTGCAGTCTTCGAACGTCGTTTGAATGAGTTTGAAGCCCTTGTTGAAAAATTGGGATTGGCATAAGATGGTTGAATCATATAGCAAGAATGCCAACCATAACATGCGTCGTCCTGTCGTCAAGGAAGAAATTGTGGACTTAATGCGTCAGCGTCAAAAGCAAGTCACAGGATCTTTGAAAGAATTGGAAGACTTTGCTCGCAAGGAAAATATTCCAATCATTCCCCATGAAACGGTTGCTTATTTCCGTTTTCTCATGGAAACCATGCAACCTAAAAACATTCTGGAAATTGGGACGGCTATCGGTTTTTCTGCCCTCTTGATGGCAGAACATGCGCCAAAGGCTAAGATTACAACCATTGACCGCAATCCAGAAATGATTGGTTTTGCCAAGGAAAATTTTGCCCAGTTTGACAGTCGCAAGCAAATCACACTCCTAGAGGGAGATGCGGTAGATGTCTTATCTACCTTGACAGAGTCTTATGATTTTGTCTTTATGGATTCTGCTAAGTCTAAATACATCGTCTTTCTGCCAGAAATCCTCAAACACTTGGATGTTGGAGGTGTGGTTATCTTGGATGATATTTTCCAAGGTGGTGATGTTGCCAAGGATATTATGGAAGTCCGTCGTGGCCAGCGAACCATTTACAGAGGACTTCAAAGACTATTTGATGCAACTTTAGACAATCCAGGACTCACCGCAACACTAGTACCTCTGGGGGACGGCATTCTCATGCTTCGTAAAAATGTAGCAGATGTTCAATTGCCTGACAGCGAATGATTTTCAGAAAAATTTAAGAAAATATAGTAAAATAGATAGGGTAACACTTATCTCAAAGGAGTAGACATGAAGAAAAAACTATTGGCAGGTGCCATTACACTATTATCAGTAGCAACTTTAGCAGCTTGTTCGAAAGGTTCAGAAGGGGCAGACCTTATCAGCATGAAAGGGGATGTCATCACAGAACATCAATTTTATGAGCAAGTAAAAAGCAACCCTTCAGCTCAACAAGTGTTGTTGAACTTGACCATCCAAAAAGTATTTGAGAAGCAATATGGCTCAGAAGTAGATGATAAAGAAGTCAACGATACTATTGCCGAAGAAGAAAAACAATATGGTGAGAACTACCAACGTGTCTTGTCGCAAGCAGGAATGACTCTTGAAACACGTAAAGCTCAAATTCGTACAAGTAAATTGGTTGAGTTGGCAGTTAAAAAAGCAGCAGAAGCTGAATTGACAGATGATGCCTATAAGAAGGCCTTTGACGAGTACACTCCAGATGTAACGGCTCAAATCATCCGTCTTGATAATGAAGATAAGGCCAAAGAAGTTCTCGAAAAAGCCAAGGCAGAAGGTGCTGATTTTGCTCAATTAGCTAAAGATAACTCAACTGATGAGAAAACTAAAGCGAATGGTGGAGAAATCACCTTTGATTCTGCTTCAACAGAAGTACCAGAACAAGTTAAGAAAGCGGCATTTGCTCTAGATGTAAACGGTGTTTCTGATGTGATCACAGCCGCTGGCACACAAGCTTACAGTAGCCAATATTACATTGTAAAACTCATTAAGAAAACAGAAAAATCATCTAATATTGATGACTACAAAGAAAAATTAAAAACTGTTATCTTGACTCAAAAACAAAATGATTCAACATTTGTTCAAAGCATTATCGGAAAAGAATTACAAGCAGCCAATATCAAGGTTAAGGACCAAGCCTTCCAAAATATCTTCACCCAATATATTGGTGGCGGAGATTCAAGCTCAAGTAGTTCATCAAAAGAATAAAACAGAAAAGAGCCAAGTGCTCTTTTTCTTATGACAAAAATGGTCTATCTGATGGATAAGAGTTTTTTTCTTTCGGAAAAAATGGTATAATAGCAATCAAAACTAGAAAACAAACGGAATTTGGGAAGCAATTGTGTTGTTCTCATTAGATTGGTGATACTATGAAGATTAGTAAAAGGCACCTATTAAATTATTCTATTCTAGTTCCTTACTTACTTTTATCTATTTTGGGCTTGATTGTGGTTTATTCGACAACCAGTGCTATTTTGATTCAAGAAGGCCAAAGTGCACTGCAGTTGGTCCGAAGTCAGGGAATATTTTGGATATTTAGTTTGATACTGATTGCCTTGATATATAAGTTGAAACTGAATTTTTTAAGAAACGAACGTCTTCTATTTATCGTTATGTTCGTTGAGTTGATTCTATTAGCCTTGGCTCGGATAATTGGTATTCCTGTCAATGGAGCCTATGGCTGGATTTCTGTAGGACCTTTGACCATTCAGCCAGCCGAATATTTGAAAATTATTATTATTTGGTATCTAGCAAATAAATTTTCCAAACAACAAGAGGATATAGCTATTTATGATTTTCAAGTTTTGACACAGAATCAGTGGCTTCCTCGTGCGTTTAATGACTGGCGCTTTGTTCTCTTTGTACTGATTGGGAGCCTTGCTATTTTCCCAGATTTGGGGAATGCTTCTATTTTAGCTTTGGTTGCCTTGATTATGTATACGATTAGTGGTATCGCTTATAGATGGTTTATTGCCTTTTTGGGAATTTTGGTGGGAGTTTCTGCCCTATCCTTATCACTGATTTCTTTTATAGGGGTTGATAAGTTTTCAAAAGTTCCGGTATTTGGTTACGTTGCCAAGCGTTTCAGTGCCTATTTTAATCCCTTTGCCGATTTGGCAGGAGCAGGCCACCAACTCGCAAATTCCTACTTTGCCATGGTAAATGGTGGTTGGTTTGGTCTAGGTTTAGGAAATTCAATTGAAAAACGTGGCTATTTACCAGAGGCCCATACAGATTTTGTATTTTCAATTGTCATCGAAGAATTTGGATTTGTAGGGGCCGGCTTGATTTTAGCACTTGTTTTTTTCCTTATTTTGCGAATTATCCTAGTCGGAATTCGTGCTAAGAATCCCTTTAATTCCATGATGGCGATTGGGGTTGGGGGGATGATGTTGATCCAGGTGTTTGTCAATATCGGTGGAATTTCTGGTATTATTCCTTCGACAGGAGTAACCTTTCCTTTCTTATCGCAAGGAGGGAATAGTCTTCTGGTCTTGTCTGTAGCCATCGCCTTTGTCTTAAATATTGATGCAAGTGAAAAGCGTGCTCAATTGTATGAGGAGTTAGAAGCTCACTCCTCAAACTATATGTAGAGCTGATAGTGGAAAGGATTACCTATGTCTCTTCAAAAATTAGAAAACTATAGTAATAAAGCTGTCGTGCAAGAAGAAGTATTGATTTTAACAGAATTGTTAGAAGATATCACTAAAAATATGCTTGCCCCAGAGACTTTTGAAAAAATTATGCAGTTGAAAGAATTGTCAACTCAAGAAGATTATCAAGGCTTGAACCAATTGGTTACTAGTCTGTCAAATGATGAAATGGCTTATATTTCACGCTATTTCTCTATCTTGCCCCTCTTGATTAATATTTCAGAAGACGTGGATTTGGCTTATGAAATCAACCACCAAAATAATATCGATCAAGATTATCTTGGTAAGTTGTCAGCAACAATCAAAATGGTTGCTGAAAAAGAAAATGCGGTTGAAATTCTAGAACACTTGAATGTTGTCCCTGTTTTGACAGCCCATCCAACGCAAGTGCAACGTAAGAGTATGTTGGATTTGACTAACCATATCCACACCCTCTTGCGTAAGTATCGTGATGTGAAATTAGGCTTGATTAATAAGGAAAAATGGCATAATGATCTCCGTCGTTACATTGAGATTATCATGCAGACAGATATGATTCGTGAAAAGAAATTGAAAGTAACCAATGAAATTACGAATGTTATGGAATACTACAATAGTTCATTCCTGAAGGCAGTTCCTCATTTGACTGCTGAGTACAAGCGTCTGGCTAAAAAACACGGCTTGGAGTTGAAACATCCTAAACCAATTACCATGGGAATGTGGATTGGTGGAGACCGTGATGGGAATCCTTTTGTTACAGCAGATACCTTGAAACAATCTGCTATGACTCAGTGTGAAGTCATCATGAACTACTATGATGAAAAGATTTACCAACTTTATCGTGAATTCTCCCTTTCAACTAGTATTGTCAATGTCAGCAAGCAAGTCAGAGAAATGGCTCGTCAATCTAAGGATAACTCTATTTACCGTGAAAAAGAGCTTTACCGCCGTGCCTTGTTTGATATTCAATCAAAAATCCAAGCAACAAAAACCTATCTGATTGAGGATAAGGAAGTTGGGGCTCGCTATGAAACGGCCAATGATTTTTATAAGGATTTAATTACTATTCGTGATTCCCTCTTGGAAAATAAGGGTGAAGCACTGATTTCTGGTGATTTTGTTGAGTTGATCCAGGCAGTTGAAATTTTTGGTTTCTATTTGGCATCTATTGACATGCGTCAAGATTCTAGTGTTCATGAGGCCTGTGTAGCAGAACTCTTAAAATCAGCAGGAATTCATTCTCATTACAGTGAATTAAGTGAAGAAGAAAAATGCCAGCTTCTTTTGAAAGAATTAGAAGAAGATCCACGTATTCTTTCTGCCACTCATGTTGAAAAATCAGAGTTACTTGAAAAAGAATTGGCTATCTTTAAGGCTGCTCGTAAGTTGAAAGATAAGTTGGGTGATGATGTTATTCGTCAAACCATTATTTCACATGCAACCAGCGTATCAGACATGTTGGAATTGGCTATCTTGCTAAAAGAAGTAGGGTTAGTTGATAAAGAAAGAGCCCGTGTCCAAATCGTTCCTCTCTTTGAAACAATCGAGGACTTGGATCACTCAGAAGAAACCATGAGAGAATACCTTTCACTTCCTCTTGCTAAGAAATGGATTGCTTCACGCAATAACTATCAAGAAATCATGCTGGGCTACTCTGACAGTAATAAAGATGGTGGTTACTTATCATCATGTTGGACCCTCTACAAGGCTCAACAACAATTGACTGCTATTGGAGATGAATTTGGCGTTAAGGTTACCTTCTTCCATGGTCGTGGTGGGACTGTCGGTCGTGGTGGTGGACCAACCTATGAAGCCATCACATCTCAACCGCTCAAGTCTATCAAGGATCGTATCCGTTTGACGGAGCAGGGTGAAGTAATTGGCAATAAATATGGTAACAAAGACGCAGCCTACTATAACCTTGAAATGCTAGTATCTGCAGCCATTAACCGTATGATTACTCAGAAGAAGAGCGATACCAATACATCAAATCGTTATGAAGCCATTATGGACCAAGTAGTGGACCGTAGTTATGATATCTACCGTGATTTGGTTTTTGGGAATGACCATTTCTATGATTATTTCTTCGAGTCAAGTCCAATCAAGGCTATTTCAAGCTTTAATATTGGTTCTCGTCCAGCCGCTCGTAAGACGATTACTGAAATCGGTGGTTTGCGAGCTATCCCTTGGGTCTTCTCATGGTCGCAAAGTCGCGTCATGTTCCCTGGCTGGTATGGGGTTGGTTCAAGCTTCAAGGAATTTATCGATAAAAATCCAGAGAATATTGCTATCTTACGAGATATGTACCAAAATTGGCCTTTCTTCCAGTCACTTCTTTCAAATGTTGATATGGTCTTGTCAAAATCAAATATGAATATTGCTTTTGAATATGCCAAACTTTGTGAAGATGATCAAGTAAAAGCAATCTATGAGACTATTCTAAATGAATGGCAAGTCACCAAGGAAGTTATCTTGGCTATCGAAGGTTACGATGAACTCTTGGCTGAAAATCCATATCTAAAAGCAAGTTTGGATTACCGTATGCCTTACTTTAATATTCTCAACTATATCCAGTTGGAGTTGATTAAACGTCAACGTCGAGGAGAATTGTCAAGCGATCAAGAAAAATTAATCCATACAACCATCAACGGAATTGCGACAGGATTGCGTAATTCAGGCTGATACCTATCAAACTTCCTCTTTTCCATAGGGGAAGTTTTTGAATATTTCAAAAAAATGCTAAAAGAGTCTTGACAAGTAGTTGAAAAATGATATAATTTAACCATTCAGAAAAGTAATCATACAAACTTTATAGAGAGTCTGTGGTAGCTGAAAACAGATAAGTGATGATGATGAAAATTGGGCTGAATGTTATTTAGAATTTGAAATCATAAAAATTCGGTGAGCACACCTTATAGTGCATCTCGTTATTGCGAGACAGAGCGATAGGGAAATTCCCTATAATTGAGGTGGTACCGCGCATCGACGTCCTCACACAAGTTTTTTGTGTGAGGACTTTTTTGATGGAGGTTAGTATGGAAAGAAAACGATGGCGTCGCTTGT
>NZ_AEDV01000035.1 GCF_000148545.1 Streptococcus mitis SK597
GTACAACTTTGAGGTTGCAGATAAAACTGATGAAGTCAGTAACATACATACGGTAAGGCGATGCTGACGTGGTTTGAAGAAGTATGAAATAAGAATAAAACAGGAAGTAATGCCTATGAAGTGGTTGAACTAGGTTATTTATGTCAGATGTAAAAGGGTTACTAACTTCTGCGTGAAGAAGGCTTTCGAATTTATGTCAAACAGAAAATGGATCTTGCCCCCTTGGGGCAGATGAGAGAGTATTGTTGGCATGTGCAGAGTTTATGTTAGAAATAAATAAGCTGTCATAACATCGCTAGGATTCATCTTTATGAGTATGAATCTCACAAAATTGGTCAAGAATCTAGCATCTAAAACATCAATTATACAAAAACACAGTCTCTCTTTAGCTTGATTGTGGTCAAGACAGAAGTTACTGCGCAGTTTTATTTTTGAGTTGATTTTTTCTTAGACCATGTGCTTACTGAGGATTGCTTTTATTTTCTGAAGTTGGCGTATTGGCCTGTTTTTCGTTTTCAGTAGCAGGTTTACTTGGAGTAGGAGCAGGAGTAGAAGAATCCTGAGTTGATGTTTTCTGCTCTTCTTTTTTCTCTTCCTTGACGCTGGATTTTGGCGTTTCTTCTTGTTGTGTTTTTTCTTGAGTGGTGTGATTTTCCTTATTGGGAGTAGTATTTTCCTTAGGGGATTCTTTTTGAATTTCTTTGACAATGGTTGTCGTCTGGCTTGTCGTAGGTTCTTTTTTAGTATTTTTGTTATTATCCAATGCGTTCATAATCGTGATACTTGCGGTAATCAAGCCAAGGATACTAGCGATTGTAGCAACGGTTTTTTGAAAGACCGTAAAGCCTTTTTTAATGTGTTCTGTTTTTGGTTTTGAAGTTCTACGATAATTAGACATACATTCTCTCCTTTAATTAAAATTTATTATACCGCATTTCTTTAAAAAAATCTTAAAAAAAGAGGAATTGCCCTTTCTTGTCGCAGGCTCCGTTTCATGATACAATAGAGGGAGTGATTTTAGAAAGCGTGAGAAAACATGATTTACTTTGATAATTCGGCGACGACCAAGCCCTATCCTGAAGCACTTGAAACTTATATGCAGGTCGCTTCAAAAATTTTAGGAAATCCATCTAGTCTCCATCGTTTGGGAGACCAGGCAACACGAATCTTAGATGCTTCCCGCCAACAGATTGCAGATTTAATCGGTAAGAAAAGTGATGAAATCTTCTTTACTTCTGGTGGGACAGAAGGAGATAACTGGGTTATCAAGGGTGTGGCCTTTGAAAAAGCCCAGTTTGGCAAGCACATCATCGTATCAGCCATTGAACATCCAGCAGTCAAAGAATCCGCCCTCTGGCTGAAAAGTCAAGGATTTGAAGTGGATTTTGCTCCAGTTGATGAGAAAGGATTTGTGGATGTTGAGGCTCTAGCAGGTTTGATACGACCTGATACAATCCTAATTTCTGTCATGGCAGTAAACAATGAAATCGGTTCTATCCAGCCCATCGAGGCTATTTCAAAACTATTGGCAGACAAACCGACTATTTCCTTCCACGTTGATGCGGTTCAGGCGCTTGCCAAGATTCCGACTGAAAAGTATCTGACAGAACGAGTGGATTTCGCGACTTTTTCTAGTCACAAGTTCCACGGAGTTCGTGGTGTTGGTTTTGTCTATATCAAGTCTGGCAAGAAGATTACACCTCTTTTAACAGGTGGTGGTCAGGAGCGTGATTATCGTTCGACAACCGAAAATGTGGCAGGGATTGCAGCGACAGCCAAGGCTCTCCGTTTGTCTATGGAGAAGCTAGATTTCTTTACAAGCAAGACTGGACAGATGAAGGCAGTGATTCGCCAAGCACTTCTGGACTATCCAGATATTTTTGTCTTTTCAGATGAGGAAGACTTTGCCCCTCATATCCTGACTTTGGGAATCAAGGGTGTTCGTGGTGAAGTCATCGTTCACGCCTTTGAAGACTATGATATTTTCATCTCAACGACCTCTGCTTGTTCATCCAAGGCTGGAAAACCTGCGGGGACCTTGATTGCCATGGGAGTGGACAAAGATAAGGCCCAGTCAGCTGTGCGTCTTAGTTTAGACCTTGAAAATGATATGAGTCAGGTCGAGCAGTTTTTGACCAAGTTAAAATTAATTTACAACCAAACTAGAAAAGTAAGATAGGAGCATTCATGCAATATTCAGAAATTATGATTCGCTACGGTGAGCTGTCAACCAAGGGCAAAAACCGTATGCGTTTCATCAATAAACTTCGCAATAATATTTCAGACGTTTTGTCTATCTATCCCCAAGTTAAGGTAACTGCAGATCGCGACCGTGCCCACGCTTACCTCAATGGAGCTGATTACACAGCAGTAGCAGAATCTCTCAAACAAGTCTTTGGAATTCAGAATTTTTCTCCAGTATATAAGGTTGAAAAATCTGTAGAAGTTCTGAAGTCTGCTGTCCAAGAGATTATGCAGGACATCTACAAGGAAGGCATGACCTTTAAAATCTCTAGCAAGCGTAGCGACCACACCTTTGAGCTTGATAGTCGTGAACTCAACCAAACACTTGGAGGGGCTGTATTCGAAGTCATTCCAAATGTGCAAGCTCAGATGAAAAATCCTGCTATCAATCTTCAGGTGGAGATTCGTGAGGAAGCTGCTTATATTTCTTATGAGACCATTCGTGGAGCTGGTGGTTTGCCAGTTGGAACTTCAGGTAAAGGTATGCTTATGTTGTCGGGAGGGATTGACTCACCTGTAGCAGGTTATCTTGCTCTTAAGCGTGGGGTGGATATTGAGGCTGTTCACTTTGCTAGTCCACCATATACTAGTCCCGGTGCCCTCAAGAAAGCGCAGGACTTGACCCGTAAATTGACCAAGTTTGGGGGTAATATCCAGTTTATCGAAGTGCCTTTCACTGAGATTCAAGAGGAAATCAAGGCCAAGGCGCCAGAAGCCTATCTCATGACCTTGACCCGTCGTTTTATGATGCGGATTACCGATCGTATTCGTGAGGTACGAAATGGTTTGGTTATCATCAATGGGGAAAGCCTTGGTCAAGTAGCTAGCCAGACCTTGGAAAGCATGCAGGCTATTAACGCTGTGACCAACACTCCCATCATCCGTCCAGTTGTGACCATGGATAAGTTGGAAATCATCGATATTGCACAAGAAATTGATACCTTTGACATTTCAATCCAACCGTTTGAAGACTGTTGTACGATTTTTGCACCAGATCGTCCAAAGACTAATCCTAAGATTAAGAATGCAGAGCAGTATGAAGCGCGTATGGATGTTGAAGGATTAGTAGAGCGAGCAGTGGCTGAAATCATGATTACTGAGATTACACCTCAAGCTGAAAAAGATGAAGTGGATGACTTGATTGATAGCCTACTATAATCAGAAAATCCAAAAGAATTTAGAAAATTAAATGAAAAAGTTAGTTTTTAATCCAAAAATGGAAGAAAAACTGACTTTTTTTCTTAAACTGTGATATAATAAGAATAAATTTTGAATATAGAGAGTTTTCTGACAATGAATCAATCCTACTTTTATTTAAAAATGAAAGAACACAAACTCAAGGTTCCTTATACAGATAAGGAGCGCCGTGTGCGTGTTCTGCTGCCTAAAGATTATGAGAAAGACACGAATCGTTCCTATCCTGTTGTTTACTTTCATGACGGGCAAAATGTTTTTTATAGCAAGGAGTCTTTCATTGGTCATTCATGGAAGATTATCCCAGCTATTAAGCGTAATCCTGATATCAGTCGCATGATTGTCGTAGCCATTGACAATGATGGAATGGGGCGGATGAATGAGTATGCGGCATGGAAGTTCCAAGAATCTCCTATCCCAGGGCAGCAGTTTGGTGGTAAGGGTGTGGAGTATGCCGAATTTGTTATGGAGGTGGTCAAACCTTTTATCGATGAAACTTATCGTACCAAAGCAGATCGCCAGCATACAGCCATGATTGGTTCCTCACTAGGCGGCAATATTACCCAGTTTATCGGTTTGGAATACCAAGACCAGATTGGTTGCCTGGGCGTCTTTTCATCTGCCAACTGGCTCCACCAAGAAGCCTTTAACCGCTATATCGAGCGTCAGCAACTATCGCCTGACCAGCGCATCTTCATCTATGTGGGAACGGAAGAAGCGGATGATACAGACAAGACCTTGATGGCTGGTAATATCAAACAAGCCTATATTGACTCATCGCTTCGCTATTACCATGATTTGATAGCAGGAGGAGTACACTTGGGTAATCTAGTATTGAAAGTTCAGTCTGGTGCCATCCATAGTGAAATCCCTTGGTCAGAAAATCTACCCGATTGTCTGAGATTTTTTGCAGAAAAATGGTAAGTTAAGAAAGGAAAAAACGAAATGCATATTGAACATCTTAGCCACTGGAGTGGCCATCTTAACCGTGAAATGTACCTCAACCGTTATGGACATGCTGGGATTCCAGTTGTGGTCTTTGCTTCATCAGGCGGTAGTCACAATGAATACTATGATTTTGGCATGATTGATGCTTGTGCTTCCTTTATTGAGGAAGGCCGTGTCCAGTTCTTTACCCTATCCAGTGTAGATAGTGAGAGCTGGTTGGCCACTTGGAAAAATGGGCACGACCAAGCAGAGATGCACCGTGCCTACGAGCGCTATGTGATTGAGGAGGCTATTCCTTTTATCAAGCACAAGACAGGTTGGTTTGATGGCATGATGACGACAGGTTGCTCTATGGGAGCCTATCATGCACTCAATTTCTTCCTCCAGCATCCAGATGTCTTTACCAAAGTGATTGCTCTCAGTGGTGTTTACGATGCACGTTTCTTTGTCGGCGATTATTACAATGACGATGCTATTTACCAAAACTCGCCAGTAGATTATATCTGGAACCAGAACGACGGCTGGTTTATCGACCGTTACCGTCAGGCAGAGATTGTGTTGTGTACGGGTCTTGGAGCCTGGGAACAAGATGGTCTACCATCTTTCTACAAGCTCAAAGAAGCCTTTGACCAGAAACAAATTCCAGCCTGGTTTGCTGAATGGGGACACGATGTCGCCCACGATTGGGAATGGTGGCGCAAACAAATGCCTTATTTCCTCGGCAATCTCTATTTATAAAAGGAGTTACCTATGAATTACCTTGTTATTTCTCCCTACTATCCACAAAACTTTCAACAGTTTACAATTGAACTAGCTAATAAAGGCATAACCATCTTGGGAATTGGTCAGGAACCATACGAGCAATTGGATGAACCTTTACGCAATAGCCTAACCGAATATTTCCGTGTGGACAATCTTGAAAATATAGATGAAGTCAAGAGAGCAGTTGCTTTCCTTTTCTATAAACATGGTCCAATTGATCGCATCGAGTCCCACAATGAATACTGGCTAGAGCTGGACGCAGCACTCAGAGAACAATTCAATGTTTTTGGTGCCAAACCAGAGGATCTCAAAAAGACGAAATTTAAGTCTGAAATGAAGAAGCTTTTCAAAAAAGCAGGTGTCCCTGTGGTCCCTGGAGCTGTTATCAAGACGGAAGCAGATGTTGATCAAGCAGTGAACGAAATCGGCCTTCCAATGATTGCCAAACCTGATAATGGAGTGGGAGCAGCCGCAACCTTTAAACTTGAGACAGAAGACGATATCAATCACTTCAAGTCTGAGTGGGATCATTCAACTGTTTATTTCTTTGAGAAATTTGTCACCTCCAGCGAAATTTGCACCTTTGATGGTCTAGTGGACAAGGATGGTAAAATTGTCTTCTCAACAACCTTTGACTACGCCTATACACCGCTTGATCTCATGATTTACAAGATGGACAATTCCTACTATGTTCTCAAGGATATGGATCCTAAACTGCGCAAGTATGGGGAAGCGATTGTCAAGGAATTTGGTATGAAAGAACGGTTCTTCCATATCGAGTTCTTCCGCGAGGGGGATGATTATATCGCCATTGAGTACAATAACCGTCCTGCAGGTGGTTTCACCATTGATGTTTATAACTTTGCTCATTCCCTGGACCTCTATCGTGGCTATGCAGCTATTGTCGCAGGAGAAGAGTTCCCAGTGTCAGAATTTGAACCTCAGTATTGTTTGGCTACTTCTCGCCGTGCCAATGCCCACTATGTTTATTCAGAAGAGGATTTGCTTGATAAATATAGTCAGCAGTTCAAGGTTAAAAATATCATGCCAGCTGCCTTCGCAGAACTTCAAGGAGATTACCTTTATATGCTGACAACTCCTAGTCGACAAGAAATGGATCAGATGATTAAGGACTTTGGTCAGCGTCAGGCTTAAGAGACTATCGGATTAAGGAAAATGACTTTCTTAATCCTTTTGTTTTTTATGATAAATACAGCGGATTGAAACAAGAGTAGGACAAAAGAGCCTCGTAAAAGGTATTACAACTTGGTAATACCTTTTTGATATGAGCCCAGGTTTTCTCAATAAGATTGTACTCAGGTGAGTGGGGAGGAATAAGAAATAAAGCTACTTTTTCTGGGGCTTGTTCATAGTAGGTGTGATTCTTTTTTTTTGAGTGTAGCCCATAACTTTGAGAGCATAGTGGATAGTATAGTAGAATGAAATAAGATGTGAACAAAGTGATTGAGAAAGTCAAATTTTTCTAGAAATGTTTTAGCAACTGTAATGTGCTATTCTAGATTCAATATGCTATAGTTGGATGACAGCCAAATTCAGAAGCTATTTCAGTCAAATAAGCGTCTGGATTGTCAGTAAGATAGTTTTTAAGTCTATCTCTATCAACTTTTCTTGGTTTTGTTCCTTTTACTTGATAGTTTAGATCACCTATTTTCTTTTTTAGATAATGGTATTACGTGAGATTTGGAAAACGTGTGATGCTTCTGTTATACTACCTGTTCGCTCACAATAAGAGAGAACTTTTTTTACGTAAATCTATTGAATATGGCATAAGATAACTGCACCACATTGTGTACTATCTTTAGTTCATTTTGTCATATCTCTGTCGACACAGGTTACTAATATTAATGTACGGGCTCTATGTATGTCAAAAATAAGTTCAGTTATTGAATAGATTGCACTAAACGAGATAGAGGAATAATTTGAGTCTTTTATGCAATCTCCATATAGGATTCATTACTATTGATACCCTTAGATTCTTTTTATTGAAGAAATTTTCTGAAAATTACAAAATATACTTGCTATTTTAGAAAAATAGTGTAGAATATAAGAAATAGGTTTTTAGAATAAGGAGTGGAATATGACAGTAACGATTGATTGGGAAAACCTTGGTTTTTCCTATATGAAATTACCTTATCGCTATATTGCTCATTTTAAAAATGGACAATGGGATCAAGGAGAGCTTGCAGAGGATGCAACTTTGCATATTTCAGAGTCTTCTCCAAGTCTTCACTATGGTCAACAAGCCTTTGAAGGTTTGAAAGCTTACCGTACTAAGGATGGTAGTATTCAACTTTTCCGTCCTGATGAAAATGCTAAACGCCTGCAACGTACTTGTGACCGTCTCTTGATGCCACAAGTTCCGACAGACATGTTTGTAGAAGCTTGTAAGGTAGTTGTTCGTGCGAATGAAGAATACGTACCACCATACGGAACAGGTGGAACCCTTTATCTTCGTCCTCTTTTGATTGGAGTAGGAGATATTATCGGAGTAAAACCAGCAGAGGAATACATTTTCACCATCTTTGCTATGCCAGTTGGAAATTACTTTAAGGGTGGATTGGTTCCAACCAACTTCTTGATTCAGGATGAATACGATCGTGCAGCGCCAAATGGTACAGGTGCAGCTAAGGTTGGTGGGAACTATGCTGCAAGCCTCTTGCCAGGGAAATTGGCTAAAACACGCCATTTCTCAGATGTTATCTATCTAGACCCATCAACTCATACAAAGATTGAAGAAGTCGGCTCAGCTAACTTCTTTGGAATTACAGCTGACAATGAGTTTGTAACACCGTTGAGTCCATCTATCTTGCCATCTATTACTAAGTATTCTTTGCTTTATTTGGCAGAACACCGCTTGGGCTTGACTCCTATTGAGGGAGATGTCCCAATTGATAACCTTGACCGTTTTGTAGAGGCAGGTGCCTGTGGTACAGCAGCAGTTATTTCGCCAATTGGTGGAATTCAGCACGGCGATGATTTCCATGTATTCTATAGTGAAACAGAAGTTGGCCCTGTGACTCGTAAACTCTATGATGAATTGACAGGTATTCAGTTTGGTGATATTGAAGCGCCAGAAGGTTGGATTGTAAAAGTAGATTAAAATAAACAAAAGGAGATTTTTGATGAAATCGAAAAAGTGGATCTTAACAGCAGGAGTGGTCCTGAGCACAACAGCTCTTTTAGTGGCTTGTGGAAAAGCTGATAAAGAAGCAGATGCACCGACAACATTTTCATATGTCTATGCAGTAGATCCAGCATCTTTGGACTATAGTATAGCGACTCGTACATCTACAACAGATGTCATCGGGAACGTGGTTGATGGCTTGATGGAAAACGACCAGTACGGAAATGTTATTCCTTCCTTGGCTGAAGATTGGTCTGTGTCAAAAGATGGTTTGACTTATACCTATAAACTTCGTAAAGGAGTTAAATGGTACACTTCTGAAGGTGAAGAATACGCAGAAGTAACAGCCCATGACTTTGTAACAGGATTGAAACACGTAGCTGACGGTAAGTCAGACGGTGTCTCTCTCATCCAAAATTCAATCAAGGGCTTGGATGCCTACATGACTGGTGAGACCAATGATTTCTCTACAGTTGGTGTCAAGGCCTTGGACGATTATACAGTTGAATATACCCTAAACAAACCAGAAAGTTTCTGGAACTCTAAAGTTACAACAGCGACGATGTTGCCTGTAAATGAAGAGTTTTTGAAGGCATCAGGTAAAGATTATGGAGCAGTTACTCCAGCAGGAATTCTCTACAATGGTCCTTATATCTTGAAGACCTTGACATCTAAATCGTTAATTGAATACGAGAAAAACCCAAATTACTGGGATAAAGAAAAGGTAAAAATCGAGAAGATTAAATTGACCTACTACGATGGCTCTGATCAGGAATCGTTGATTCGTAGTTTCTCTTCTGGTGCCTATACGACAGCCCGTCTCTTCCCAAGTAGCTCAAACTTTGCTTCTACTTTGGAACAATACGGAGATAAAATCACTTATAGCCCACAGGACTCAAGCAGCTATTACTTTACCTTTAACGTAAATCGTCAGTCATATAATAAAACTGCGAAAACAAGTGAAGAACAAAAGACTTCTACTAAAGAAGCTATGCTTAATAAGGACTTCCGTCAGGCTATCAACTTTGCCTTCAACCGCCATTCTTATGCTGCACAGCTAAATGGTGAAGACGGTGCGGACAAGATTATTCGTAACAGCCTTGTTCCTGACAACTTTGTACAAGCAGGGGGTAAAAACTTTGGTCAAATCGCTCAAGCAGAGTTGGTGAATTATGGTGACCAATGGAAAGGTGTTGAGCTAGTTGACGGTAAGGATTCTATCTACAACCCTGACAAGGCTAAAGCTGCGTTCGAAAAAGCTAAGAAAGACTTGGAATCTAAAGGGGTAACTTTCCCAATTCATTTGGATGTTCCAGTTGAACAAACAGATACCATCGCCGTTCAACAAAGTAACTCTTTCAAACAGTCTATCGAATCAACTCTTGGTGCTGAAAATGTTGTCATCGACGTTCTTCAAATGACAGATAATGAAAAGGAAACAATCACTTCTCAAGCGCGTGTTCCTTCTCAAAAAGACTATGACTTGAACAGTACAGGATGGGCTCCAAGTTATCAAGACCCAGCATCTTACTTGAATATCATGGATCCTAAATCAGGTTCTGCTATGAAACACCTTGGTATTACTAAAGGGAAAGATAAGGATGTTGTAGCGAAACTTGGTTTGGACCAATATAAGAAATTATTGGATGATGCAGATTCAGAAACTACAAATCTTGAAGAACGCTATGAAAAATATGCCAAGGCTCAAGCTTGGTTGACAGATAGTTCATTATTGATGCCAACAGCCTCATCTGGTGGTTCTCCAGTTGTAAGTAACGTAGTACCATTCTCAAAACCATACTCACAAGTTGGTATTAAGGGTGACCCATATATCTTTAAGGGAATGAAATTGCAAAAAGATATCGTTACAACAAAAGAATATGAAGAAGCACTGAAAAAATGGCAAAAAGAAAAATTGGAATCAAACGGTAAGTACCAAAAAGAACTAGAAAAACACATTAAATAAAGCGGAAAACTCTATATCAGACTTGGAATGATATAGAGTTTTTTCTTGCTAGTTTTGGGATTTTCTTGTAAAATAGAAAAAGTGAAGAGAGGTATGAAATGAGCAAGAAAGATAAAAAAATTGAAATTCAAGTAGCAGATGCTAAAGTTAATGTAGGAAAAGACAGTTTTGAAGGTTATACATTGACTATCGGTAAAAAAGTTATCGGAGAAATTGCCGAATTAGACGGACAATTTGCCATCATAAAGAATGGGAATGTCGATAGTTTTTATAAAAAATTGGAAAAAGCTGTGGAAATTTTGATTGAAAATTATAATTTAGCAAAATAAGTCTTGTTTTTTTGAAATTTTCATGATATAATAGTCCATGTTGATTGTAGGAGAGATAGCGAAGAGGCTAAACGCGGCGGACTGTAAATCCGCTCCTTCGGGTTCGGGGGTTCGAATCCCTCTCTCTCCATTTCATCAATGGGGTATAGCCAAGCGGTAAGGCAAGGGACTTTGACTCCCTCATGCGTTGGTTCGAATCCAGCTACCCCAGTTCTTAGGTAATAATCAAGATAAAAAGCAAAATATCTTAGGGTATTTTATTTTTATAATTGAAAGACGTGAACGATATGAACATGTCCTTGCGGGTGCTTAGGAAAAAAATTATAAGTATGTCAAGTTTAAGAAAAACTTGATTGTTGGAGGATTTTTTAGATGAACGAATTTGAAGATTTGCTAAATAGCGTTAGCCAAGTTGAGACTGGTGATGTTGTTAGTGCTGAAGTATTGACAGTTGATGCGACTCAAGCTAACGTTGCAATCTCTGGAACTGGTGTTGAAGGTGTCTTGACTCTTCGCGAATTGACAAACGATCGCGATGCAGATATCAATGACTTTGTTAAAGTAGGAGAAGTATTGGATGTTCTTGTACTTCGTCAAGTAGTTGGTAAAGATACTGATACAGTTACATACCTTGTATCTAAAAAACGCCTTGAAGCTCGCAAAGCATGGGACAAACTTGTTGGTCGCGAAGAAGAAGTTGTTACTGTTAAAGGAACTCGTGCCGTTAAAGGTGGACTTTCAGTAGAATTTGAAGGTGTTCGTGGATTTATCCCAGCTTCAATGTTGGATACTCGTTTCGTACGTAACACTGAGCGTTTTGTAGGTCAAGAATTTGACGCTAAAATCAAAGAAGTTGACGCTAAAGAAAACCGCTTTATCCTTTCACGTCGTGAAGTTGTTGAAGCAGCTACAGCAGCAGCTCGCGCTGAAGTATTCGGTAAATTGGCTGTTGGTGATGTTGTAACTGGTAAAGTTGCTCGTATCACAAGCTTTGGTGCTTTCATCGACCTTGGTGGTGTTGACGGATTGGTTCACTTGACTGAATTGTCACACGAACGTAACGTATCACCAAAATCAGTTGTAACTGTTGGTGAAGAAATTGAAGTGAAAATCCTTGATCTTAACGAAGAAGAAGGACGTGTATCACTTTCACTTAAAGCAACAACACCTGGACCATGGGATGGCGTTGAGCAAAAATTGGCTAAAGGTGATGTAGTAGAAGGAACAGTTAAACGTTTGACTGACTTCGGTGCATTTGTTGAAGTATTGCCAGGTATCGATGGTCTTGTTCACGTATCACAAATTTCACACAAACGTATTGAAAATCCCAAAGAAGCTCTTAAAGTTGGTCAAGAAGTTAAAGTTAAAGTTCTTGAAGTTAACGCAGATGCAGAGCGCGTATCACTTTCTATCAAAGCTCTTGAAGAGCGTCCAGCTCAAGAAGAAGGACAAAAAGAAGAAAAACGTGCTGCTCGTCCACGTCGTCCAAAACGTCAAGAAAAACGTGATTTCGAACTTCCAGAAACACAAACAGGATTCTCAATGGCTGACTTGTTCGGTGATATCGAACTTTAATCAAATTGAAAATTTACAAAATCCTTTGTTTACTAAACAAGGGATTTTTCTTTTGTCTCTGCTCCTTTTTTTGATATAATAGTTCTATGTTAAAATCAGAAAAACAATCACGTTATCAAATGTTAAATGAAGAATTGTTCTTCCTATTGGAAGGCGAGACCAATGTTTTGGCTAATCTTTCCAACGCCAGTGCTCTCATAAAATCACGTTTTCCTAATACCGTATTTGCAGGCTTTTATTTGTTCGATGGAAAGGAATTGGTTTTAGGTCCCTTCCAAGGAGGTGTTTCCTGTATCCGTATTGCACTAGGCAAGGGTGTTTGTGGTGAGGCAGCTCACTTTCAGGAAACTGTTGTTGTTGGAGATGTAACAATTTATCCCAACTATATTTCTTGTGATAGTCGGGCTAAAAGTGAAATTGTTGTGCCCATGATAAATAATGGCCAACTACTTGGAGTTCTGGATTTGGATTCTTCAGAGATTGAGGATTACGATGCTATGGATCGAGATTATTTGGAACAATTTGTTGCTATTTTGCTTGAAAAGACGGAATGGGACTTTACAATGTTTGGGGAAAAATCTTAATGTATCAAGCACTTTATCGAAAATATAGAAGTCAAAACTTCTCCCAGTTGGTTGGTCAAGAAGTTGTGGCTAAGACTCTTAAACAAGCAGTAGAACAAGAGAAAATAAGTCATGCCTATCTTTTTTCTGGTCCACGGGGAACGGGAAAAACCAGTGTAGCCAAGATTTTTGCCAAAGCTATGAACTGTCCAAATCAAGTGGGTGGTGAACCTTGTAATAACTGCTATATTTGTCAAGCAGTGACAGATGGTAGTTTAGAAGATGTCATTGAAATGGATGCTGCCTCTAATAACGGGGTGGATGAAATCCGTGAAATTCGTGATAAATCTACCTATGCGCCTAGCCTTGCTCGTTATAAGGTTTATATCATAGATGAGGTTCACATGCTGTCTACAGGGGCTTTTAATGCCCTCCTAAAGACGCTGGAAGAGCCAACACAGAATGTAGTCTTTATTTTGGCCACTACTGAATTGCACAAGATTCCTGCCACTATTCTATCCCGTGTGCAACGTTTTGAATTTAAATCGATTAAGACACAGGATATTAAGGAACATATCCACTATATTTTAGAAAAAGAAAATATCAGTTCTGAAACAGAGGCTGTGGAAATTATTGCCAGACGGGCTGAAGGTGGGATGCGGGATGCCTTGTCTATTTTGGATCAAGCCCTGAGTTTGACACAAGGAAATGAATTGACGACTGCCATCTCTGAAGAAATTACTGGCACCATTAGCCTATCAGCCTTGGATGATTATGTGGCTGCCTTGTCTCAACAGGATGTTACCAAGGCCTTGTCTTGCTTAAATCTTCTTTTTGATAATGGTAAGAGTATGACTCGTTTTGTGACGGATCTTTTGCACTATTTAAGAGACTTGTTAATTGTTCAAACAGGTGGAGAAAACACTCATCATAGTCCAGTCTTTGTAGAGAATTTGGCACTTCCTCAAGAAAATTTGTTTGAAATGATTCGCTTAGCAACAGTCAGTTTGGCAGATATTAAGTCTAGTTTGCAGCCTAAGATTTATGCTGAGATGATGACCATCCGTTTGGCGGAGATTAAGCCTGAACCAGCTCTTTCAGGGGCGGTTGAACATGAAATTGCTGCATTGAGACAGGAAGTTGCCCGTCTCAAACATGAACTCGCCAATGTGGGAACCGTAGCTAAGCCAACAAATCCAGCTCCTAGTCGTCCAGCGGCAGGCAAAACAGTCTATCGTGTAGATCGCAATAAAGTTCAATCTATCTTACAAGAGGCCGTCGAAAATCCTGATTTAGCACGTCAAAATCTGATTCGCTTGCAGAATGCCTGGGGAGAGGTAATTGAAAGTCTTGGAGGCCCTGATAAGGCTCTGCTAGTTGGTTCTCAACCGGTTGCAGCCAATGAACACCATGCTATTCTTGCTTTTGAATCTAACTTCAATGCTGGTCAAACCATGAAACGAGACAATCTCAACACCATGTTTGGCAATATCCTCAGTCAGGCAGCAGGTTTTTCACCCGAAATTTTAGCCATTTCCATGGAGGAATGGAAAGAAGTTCGCGCAGCCTTTTCAGCCAAAACCAAATCTTCTCAAACTGAAACAGAAGTAGAAGAAAGTCTGATTCCAGAAGGATTTGAATTTTTGGCTGATAAAGTGAAGGTAGAGGAAGACTAAAGAAAGATTTCATGATACAATAAGTTTATGAATAAACAACAATTTATTATTATGGCGCTGTTTACAGCTGCTGAGACCTATTTTTTCAATGAAGCCTGGATGACTGGTCGCTATATTATGGCAGCCTTTTGGGCAATTTTACTCTTCAGAAATTTTCGTGTCAGTTATGTGATGGGCAAAATCGTTGATGTCATCGATCAGCATTTTAATAGGAAAGACTAGCCCTCAGCTTCCAGACAAAATCAAAGCCTTTTAGGCTTTTTTTTGTTATACTATAAAAGTATATTTATAGACCTTTTATACTCTTCGAAAATCTCTTCAAACCACGTCAGCTTTATCTGCAACCTCAAAGCGGTGCTTTGAGCAACCTGCGGCTAGCTTCCTAGTTTGCTCTTTGATTTTCATTGAGTATTACCGTATTTTCTAGAGACAACTAGTATGTTTCTAGTAAGCACTGTAAAGGTCTTGAAAAAGAAAGGAATTATCATGTCAGTATTAGAGATCAAAGATCTTCACGTTGAGATTGAAGGAAAAGAAATTTTAAAAGGGGTTAACCTGACCCTGAAAACAGGAGAAATTGCCGCTATCATGGGACCAAATGGTACTGGTAAATCGACTCTTTCTGCAGCTATCATGGGAAATCCAAACTATGAAGTTACCAAAGGTGAAGTCTTGTTTGATGGCGTAAACATTCTTGAGTTGGAAGTGGACGAGCGTGCGCGTATGGGACTTTTCCTTGCTATGCAATACCCATCAGAAATTCCTGGTATTACTAACGCTGAGTTTCTTCGTGCAGCCATGAATGCTGGTAAAGAAGACGATGAGAAGATTTCAGTTCGCGAGTTTATTACTAAGCTAGATGAAAAAATGGAATTGCTCAACATGAAAGAAGAAATGGCAGAGCGTTACCTTAACGAAGGTTTCTCTGGTGGTGAGAAAAAACGTAATGAAATTCTTCAACTCTTGATGTTGGAACCAACTTTCGCTCTTTTGGACGAGATTGACTCAGGTCTTGATATTGATGCTCTTAAAGTCGTATCGAAAGGTGTGAATGCCATGCGTGGTGAAGGTTTTGGTGCTATGATCATCACTCACTACCAACGTCTTTTGAACTACATCACACCTGATGTGGTACACGTCATGATGGAAGGTCGTGTTGTCCTTTCAGGTGGTCCAGAATTGGCTGCGCGTTTGGAACGTGAAGGATACGCAAAACTAGCTGAAGAACTTGGCTACGACTACAAGGAAGAATTGTAATTCCCTCGTATCTTTTAGGAGAAGTAAATGACTAAAGAAAATATTAAACTTTTTTCAGAAATGCACGCTGAACCAAGCTGGTTGGCTGACCTCCGTCAAAAAGCTTTTGATAAGATTGAGAGCCTAGAATTACCAGTTATTGAGCGTGTCAAATTCCACCGTTGGAATCTGGGGGATGGGACGATTACAGAAAGCGAGCCATCAGCAAATGTTCCAGATTTCACTGCACTAGATAACCACTTGAAGTTGGTGCAAGTAGGAACGCAAACTGTTTTTGAGCAAATTCCAGTTGAGTTGGCTGAACAGGGTATCATCTTTACAGACTTCCACTCAGCTTTAGAAGAAATTCCAGAGCTTGTTGAGGAATTCTTCATGTCATCTGTCAAGTATGACGATGATAAGTTGGCAGCCTACCATACAGCTTATTTCAATAGTGGTGCTGTTCTCTACATTCCTGATAACGTGGAGATTGCTGAACCAATCGAAGGAATTTTCTACCAAGACAGCGATAGCGATGTGCCGTTTAACAAGCATATTATGATTATCGCTGGTAAGAATAGTAAGATTAGTTATCTGGAGCGTTTAGAGTCACGCGGCCAAGGAAGTGCCAAAGCAACTGCTAATATCACAGTAGAAGTAATTGCACGTTCTGGTGCGCAAGTGAAGTTTGCGGCTATCGACCGTCTAGGTGAAAACGTCACTGCTTACATTAGCCGTCGTGGTAAATTAGGCAACGATGCAAGTATTGACTGGGCAATCGGTGTCATGAACGAAGGGAATGTCGTTGCGGACTTTGATAGCGACTTGATTGGTAACGGTAGCCATGCAGATCTCAAGGTTGTAGCTCTTTCAAGTGGTCGTCAGGTGCAAGGGATTGATACTCGTGTAACTAACTATGGTTGCAACTCAATCGGAAATATCCTCCAACATGGGGTTATTCTTGAGAAAGCAACTTTAACTTTCAACGGTATTGGCCACATCATCAAGGGTGCTAAAGGAGCAGATGCGCAACAAGAAAGTCGTGTTCTCATGCTTTCAGACCAAGCGCGTTCAGATGCCAATCCAATTCTTTTGATTGATGAAAATGACGTAACTGCAGGACACGCGGCTTCTATCGGTCAGGTAGATCCAGAAGATATGTACTACCTCATGAGCCGTGGCTTGGATAAGGCAACTGCAGAACGCTTGGTTGTTCGTGGTTTCCTTGGATCCGTTATCGTTGAGATTCCAGTCAAAGAAGTTCGCGATGAAATGATTGCAACTATCGAAGAAAAATTGTCAAAACGCTAAGGGGTAGCCTATGTTAGATGTAGAAGCGATTCGCAAGGATTTTCTAATTTTAGACCAGATTGTTAATGATGAACCATTGGTTTATTTGGACAATGCCGCGACGACACAAAAACCACTAGCAGTTCTGGGAACGATTAACCGCTATTATGAGCAGGACAATGCCAATGTTCATCGTGGGGTTCATACCTTGGCGGAGCGGGCGACTGCTTCCTATGAAGCTGCTCGTGAAACCATTGCTAAGTTTATCAATGCAGGCTCAACAAAGGAAGTTCTCTTTACTAGAGGAACGACAACCAGTCTGAACTGGGTAGCTCGCTTTGCAGAGGAGATTCTGACTGAGGGAGATCAAGTTTTGATTTCTGTCATGGAACACCATTCCAATATCATTCCTTGGCAGGAAGCCTGTCGTAAGACTGGGGCTGAGCTGGTCTATGTTTATCTCAAGGACGGTGTCTTGGATATGGATGACTTGCGAGCTAAATTGTCTGACAAGGTCAAGTTTGTTTCGCTAGCCCATGCCTCTAATGTTCTTGGAGTGGTTAATCCTATCAAGGAAATCACTAAAATGGCTCACCAAGTTGGAGCCATCATGGTGGTGGATGGTGCTCAGTCTACACCTCATATGAAGATTGATGTCCAGGACTTGGATGTGGACTTCTTCGCCTTTTCAGGTCACAAGATGGCGGGTCCAACTGGTATCGGTGTTCTTTACGGTAAAGAAAAGTATCTGGAACAAATGTCACCAGTAGAATTTGGTGGCGAAATGATTGATTTCGTTTATGAACAATCTGCTAGTTGGAAGGAATTGCCTTGGAAATTCGAGGCTGGAACTCCTAACATGGCTGGTGCAATCGGACTTGCAGCAGCAGTGGATTATCTGGAAAAGATTGGTATGGATGCCATTGAAGCTCATGAGCAGGAATTGATCGCATACGTCTATCCAAAATTGCAGGCGATTGAAGGATTGACTATTTACGGTTCTCAGGACTTGGCTCAACGTTCAGGTGTCATTGCCTTTAACCTAGGTGATCTTCATCCGCACGACCTTGCGACTGCTTTGGATTATGAAGGAGTGGCTGTTCGTGCAGGTCACCATTGTGCGCAACCCTTGCTCCAGTATTTGGATGTTCCAGCAACAGCTCGTGCAAGTTTTTATATCTACAATACCAAGGCAGATTGCGACAAGCTAGTCGATGCCTTACAAAAGACAAAGGAGTTTTTCAATGGCACTTTCTAAACTAGATAGCCTTTATATGGCAGTGGTAGCGGACCATTCGAAAAATCCACATCACCAAGGGAAGTTAGAAGACGCTGAACAAATCAGTCTCAACAATCCGACCTGTGGGGATGTTATCAACCTCTCTGTCAAGTTTGATGTAGAGGACCGTTTGGAAGATATTGCTTTTCTAAACTCAGGATGTACGATTTCAACTGCCTCTGCTAGTATGATGACAGATGCAGTTTTAGGAAAAACCAAGCAAGAAATCTTAGAACTTGCGACCATTTTTTCTGAAATGGTTCAAGGGCAAAAAGATGATCGTCAAGACCAACTTGGTGATGCATCCTTCTTGTCAGGCGTTGCCAAATTCCCTCAACGAATCAAGTGTGCAACCCTATCTTGGAATGCCCTTAAGAAAACAATTGAAAATCAAGAAAAACAATAAGACAAGTTTCTGTTGTCTTATGAATCAGTAGAAATGAAGAATGAAAGAAAGGATATTATGGCTGAAGAAAGAGTAGAACCAAAACCAATTGACCTTGGTGAATATAAATTTGGTTTCCATGATGATGTAGAGCCTGTCCTATCGACAGGAAAAGGATTGAATGAAGATGTCATTCGTGAGCTATCAGCTGCAAAGGGAGAACCTGAGTGGATGTTAGAATTTCGTTTGAAGTCTTATGAAACCTTCAAAAAAATGCCTATGCAAACTTGGGGAGCAGACTTGTCAGAGATTGATTTTGATGACTTGATCTACTACCAAAAACCATCTGACAAACCAGCCCGTTCATGGGACGAAGTTCCTGAAAAAATTAAAGAAACCTTTGAACGTATCGGGATTCCGGAAGCTGAGCGTGCTTATTTAGCCGGTGCCTCTGCCCAGTACGAGTCAGAAGTGGTTTACCACAACATGAAGGAAGAATTTGAGAAGTTAGGTATCATCTTTACAGATACAGATTCTGCCCTCAAGGAATACCCAGACTTGTTTAAACAATACTTTGCTAAGTTGGTACCGCCAACAGATAACAAATTGGCTGCCCTTAACTCAGCAGTATGGTCTGGTGGAACCTTTATCTACGTACCAAAAGGGGTCAAGGTAGATATTCCTCTTCAAACTTACTTCCGTATCAACAACGAAAATACTGGTCAGTTTGAACGTACCTTGATTATCGTTGATGAAGGCGCAAGTGTCCATTATGTAGAAGGATGTACAGCGCCAACTTATTCAAGTAACAGCTTGCATGCTGCCATCGTAGAAATTTTTGCCTTAGATGGAGCTTACATGCGTTATACAACCATCCAAAACTGGTCTGATAACGTTTATAACTTGGTAACGAAACGTGCTAAAGCTCAAAAGGATGCCACTGTTGAGTGGATTGATGGAAACTTGGGTGCCAAGACAACTATGAAATACCCATCTGTTTACCTAGATGGAGAAGGGGCGCGTGGAACCATGCTCTCTATAGCTTTTGCCAATGCAGGGCAACACCAAGATACTGGTGCTAAGATGATTCACAACGCTCCACATACTAGCTCGTCTATCGTGTCTAAATCCATCGCTAAAGGTGGAGGTAAGGTTGACTACCGTGGACAAGTAACCTTTAATAAGAACTCTAAGAAATCTGTTTCTCACATCGAGTGTGATACCATTATCATGGATGACTTGTCAGCATCAGATACTATTCCATTTAATGAAATTCACAACTCGCAAGTCGCTTTGGAACACGAAGCCAAGGTTTCTAAGATTTCTGAAGAACAATTGTATTACCTCATGAGTCGTGGATTGTCAGAATCTGAGGCAACTGAGATGATTGTCATGGGATTTGTAGAGCCCTTTACGAAAGAACTTCCAATGGAATACGCAGTTGAGCTGAACCGCTTGATTAGCTATGAAATGGAAGGGTCAGTCGGATAAAATTTGATTTTAGATTTACTAAAAATCAAGGACTTTGAAGATGAACTTGTAACAAAAAGAGACTGAGAAAAAATATTTTAAGAACAGAAAATGCATGATATCAGGTGCCAAAAAAACTTGATATTATGCGTTTTATTGTGGGAAGATTTATTCTATTCTCTCATGAAATAGAGTTTTTTCCTAAGCGCTTTTGATTTTTGATATATAGCGTATTGAATCTAGAGTAGTACATTACAGTTGTTGAAACATTTCTAGAAAAAAATTGACTTTCTCAATCGCTTTGTTCACATCTTATTTCAATCTACTATATTTTTGTGAGGACGAAGTAAGACAATGTATAAAATAGTCAGTTTAAGCCATGATATAGTTGCTTAGTTTAAAATAAGCATCTTGTAATAAAGCTATGGCATATAGTAGAGATTTTGAACAAGGAGCATTAGATTACATTAAAGAAGGATACAGCCATGTCGAGGCGGCCAAAGTTTTTGATGTAGGCGTCAGAACTCTCTTCATGTGGGAAAAGAAAGACGTGAACAAGGACACTTAGAGCGGAAAAAGTGAGTCGTCAAAAAGCGAAAGATTCCTTTAGAGGAATTGAAAGCCTTTGTAGAGGCTCATCCAGACGCTTTTTTACGGGGAATTGTGGCACATTTTGATTGTGCTATTCCTTCAGTATGGGCAGCTTTAAAGCAGATTAAGGTCACTTTAAAAAAGACGACTAGCTTTAAAGAACAAAATCCAGAGAAAGTTGCTGAGTTTCTTGATATTTTGAATAGCCTAAAAGATTTACCAATCGTATCTATTGATGAAACGGGAATCGACCGCTACCTCTATCGTCCTTATGCACGAGCTTCTAGAGGGGAGAAAGTCTATGAAAAGATTAGCGGACGGCGTTTTGAGCGGACTTCAATTGTTGCAGGACAAGTAGATGGAAAGTTTATAGCTCCCATGATTTACAAGGGAAGTATGACGAGCGATTTCTTTGTGGAGTGGTTCAAAACGCAACTCCTGCTTGCTTTGAAGACACCTCATGTCATTGTCATGGACAATGCTAGTTTTCATCCTAAGAACATCTTGGATGAACTGTGCATCCAAGATAGACACTTTTTCTTACCTCTACCACCTCATTCACCAGATTTGAATCCTATTGAGCAAGTTTGAGATATTTTGAAGAAGAAAGTGACTGATTTATTAAGGGAAGTCCCAAATATTTTTGAATGTTTGGAACGCTTTTTTAAAACTAGATGACTATAATTATAAAATGCTTATTGATTTTGATTTAAAATGAGTCAAAAAGCCGTTGCACAACGGTTTTTTGTTATAATTAAATGAAGAATGTAGAATAAAAGGAGAAAAACATGACATTTGAAGAGATCCTGCCTGAATTAAAGGCTAAGAAAAAATATGTACGAACTGGTTGGGGAGGTGCTGAAAACTATGTCCAACTCTTTGATACCATCGAGCAAAATGGTGTGGCTTTAGAGGTAACTCCTTATTTTTTGATTAACGTTTCTGGCGAAGGAGAAGGTTTTTCCATGTGGAGCCCGACACCTTGTGATGTTTTGGCGACGGATTGGGTAGAAGTGCATGACTAAATGTGTACTCATTACAGGAGTGAGTTCAGGGATCGGTCTGGCTCAGGCTCGACTCTTTTTAGAGAAGGGCTATCAAGTTTATGGTGTGGATCAAGGAGAAAATCCAGTTTTAGATGGTGATTTCTACTTTTTACAGAGAGATTTGACCTTGGACTTAGAGCCTATTTTTGATTGGTGTCCTCGGGTGGATGTTTTGTGCAATACTGCTGGAGTTTTGGATGATTACAAACCCCTTTTGGATCAAACAGCACAGGAAATTCAAGAGATTTTTGAAATCAACTACGTTACTCCAGTAGAGTTGACTCGCTATTATTTGACCAAAATGTTGGAGAATAAAAAGGGGATTATTATCAATATGTGCTCCATTGCTTCGAGCCTAGCAGGTGGCGGTGGACACGCCTATACTTCTTCGAAGCACGCCTTGGCTGGATTTACCAAGCAGTTGGCTCTAGACTATGCAGAAGCTGGGATTCAGGTCTTTGGGATTGCTCCAGGAGCAGTTAAGACGGGTATGACTGCTGCCGATTTTGAACCAGGTGGTTTAGCGGACTGGGTGGCTAGTGAAACCCCAATCAAACGCTGGATTGAACCAGAAGAAGTGGCAGAAGTCAGTCTTTTTTTGGCCAGTGGAATAGCAAGCGCCATGCAAGGACAAATCCTGACAATAGATGGTGGCTGGTCTTTGAAGTAGGAGGATCTGATGGAAATCAAAAGACACTTTGGAGTCTACGCTGTTTGCTTTGAAAATGGGAAGTTACTCTGCATTGAAAAAACGAGAGGCCCTTATCAACATCGGTATGATCTACCTGGAGGCAGTCAGCAACTTGGTGAAGGACTGACGGAAACGCTGACTAGAGAAGTTATGGAAGAGACGGGATATACTGTTAGAAGCTACTCCAATCCTCGAATCTACGATGTTTTCGTCAGGGAAGAGTTAACAAATTTTATGGTTCACCATATCATGGCCTTGTATGATGTTGAGATAAACGAGAAGGCATCTCAAGTTACTATTTCTGAAACTGTCTCTGATGGTGTGAATGATTCACTTGGATATATTTGGATGGATATTCAAGAGATTACAGAAGAAAATGCATCGCCATTAGTCTTGAAGATTAAGTCTGAATTATTAGGATTTCCAGAACTGGACAAGACTTCTTACATGAATTGGAAGGTGAAGTAGGGGGATAATGGAACTATTTAAAACATGGAAGAAAAATATGGTTCTCTATGGTCTTAAATCTCAAATCGGAACTGTCTACCGAAACAGTGATAGGACAACAAGCTTTTATGATGTTGGGAATTTTCTATACTTAGCAGGGGAGTTAAATTCCAGATTTTGGGAAGATTTTGTTAGGAAATATGGTTTAGATTATAAGATTATTATTTCAGAAAATACCAATTGGCAAGATTTTCTGCATCAGAAAGTGGAGCTAATTTCTTTTACTCGCTATTCTTTTAAGGATAAGGCAAATTTTCAAGTTGAATTTCTAAATGATCTAGTTACTCATATAGAGGAAGGTTACAATATTGTACCTATTGATAATCGTATTTATAACTGCCTTTCTGAGGAAGAATGGTCACAAGATTTAAAGGGGGATTTTGAGTCCTACCAGGATTTTGCTTTAAAAGGTGGATTTGGCTTTGTTATTCTTAAAAATAATGAAGTGATTTCTGGGATTTCCTCAGGGTTAGTTTACCGTGGAGCAGTTGAAGTGGAAGTTGCAACTAGACCAAGCGAACAAGGAAATGGATTTGCTAAAAAGCTTGGTGCTGCAATGATTCTAGAGAGTTTAAATAGAGATATGTTTCCACTTTGGGATGCTCATAACGAGGCTTCCAAAAAAGTAGCAGAATTTTTAGGATATGAGTTAGTTGAACCTTATGAAGCTTTTGAACTAGAGGAAAGTTTCATATAATGATATCTGATATTGTATCTTTTAAGACGAGGTGAATGATGAAAAACCAACTAGCTCTTAGTGGAGAACAAATTGTTGAAAAAGTTTACCCGCAACTATTTCACCACATTGGCATGATTCGTGGGGAATATTTGTTGAGAGAGCTTAATCAAAACATCCTATTACCAAGTTGTCAGCAATTTGTAAAAGATTATCTAGACACTATTTGCTCCTTGTACTCAGATGAAGAAGTTTGGTATCGTTTTTCAGAATTAACGAATACAGAAGCTAATTGTCTAAAGGGGACTAAAGAGTATTTTGATGAAAATCATCCCTTATTTGGATATAGAGGAACTAGGCGTTTGCTGGCGTGTCCGGATGAATTTCAGGCTGAGGCAAATGTCGTTACAGAAGTTTATCAAATCAATCCCAATCTGTCTCTTATTTTTCCTTTTGTCAATGATGCCGACCAATTAAAACAAGCTATTACAGTATTGCGTCAGTATGGCTTTACTGGGAAAGTTGGCACGATGATTGAATTACCGTCAGCATATTTTGACTTGGACAGGATACTGGAAACTAGTATTTCAAAGATTGTAGTCGGAATGAATGATTTGACTTCTTTTATTTTTGCCACTGTGAGAAACAGTCAATGGCATGATATGGAAAGTCCAATAATGTTAGATATACTAAGAGATATGCAGGATAAAGCAAGGATGAAAAAGATTGACTTTGCTGTAGCAGGCTATCTGAATCCTTCTTTCATACAAAAAATGAATCAGTTGGGTATCAAGTGCATTATCCACTACAGTTCTATTCCAGAGATTTTTGATTTAGAAATTGACCATCCAGATCATCTTAAACATATAAAAGAAGAAAGTAAGAAATTACAAAGGAGCACCCATGACACCGCAAGAAATGTGGAATGCATACAAGAAAATTAACCCCTCTATAGGAGATGAGATAGATGCCTGGGCTTTTGGAGAGGAACCAGACCTTTTAGCGGATTTGGTTTTAAAAGGCGAAAAAACAGCAACAGCTTCAGCCTACGATCTCTACGCACTAGAAGATGAACCCCTTCCGCAAGAAGGTACCTTTGACATCATTTTAGATAGTCAAAATCAGGCTGTCTGTATTGTCGAAATTACAAAGGTTTCTGTCCAGCCCTTCAATCAAGTTTCTGCTCAACATGCCTTTAAGGAAGGGGAAGGTGACAAATCCCTATCCTATTGGCGTCAGGTTCATGAGGACTTTTTCACAGAGTGGATGAGGGAGGCAGGACAGACTTTTACACCTGACAGCAAAGTTGTTTTAGAAGAATTTCGCAAGGTCTACCCCCTGTAGACTGCTAGACGGAAGAAAGTTTTGGAAATCGCCGTCCAATCCTTTTTTCTCAATCAAAATATGATATAATAAGTTTGTTTGAAGAAGAGCTCTAGCTCTTAAACTTAGAATAGGAGAAAATTATGCAAGCAGTTGAACATTTTATTAAACAATTTGTTCCTGAACATTATGATTTATTTTTAGACTTGAGTCGTGAGACCAAGACGTTTTCAGGGAAGGTGACCATCACTGGTCAAGCACAGAGTGACCGTATTTCCCTTCACCAAAAAGACTTGGGAATCGCCACTGTAGAAGTTGCAGGGGAAGCTCGCACATTCACAGTTGATCATGACAATGAAGCCCTTCATATTGAACTTGCGGAAGCAGGTCAAGTTGAAGTGGTTATCGCCTTTTCTGGTAAAATCACAGACAACATGACAGGGATTTACCCATCTTACTACACAGTTGATGGAGTCAAGAAGGAAGTCTTGTCTACTCAGTTCGAGAGCCATTTTGCCCGCGAAGCCTTCCCATGTGTGGATGAGCCAGAAGCTAAAGCAACTTTTGACCTCTCTCTACGTTTTGACCAAGCAGAAGGTGAATTGGCCTTGTCTAACATGCCAGAAATCGATGTTGAAAACCGTAAGGAAACAGGTATCTGGAAGTTTGAGACAACACCTCGCATGTCTTCTTACCTGTTAGCCTTTGTTGCGGGTGATTTGCAAGGTGTGACGGCTAAAACTAAAAACGGTACCCTCGTCGGTGTCTACTCAACCAAAGCTCACCCACTATCAAACCTTGATTTCTCACTGGATATCGCTGTTCGCTCTATCGAGTTTTACGAAGATTACTATGGAGTTAAATACCCAATCCCTCAATCTCTCCACATCGCCCTTCCTGACTTCTCAGCTGGAGCTATGGAAAACTGGGGTCTTGTGACCTACCGTGAAGTTTACTTGGTTGTGGATGAAAACTCTACCTTTGCCAGCCGTCAACAAGTTGCCCTTGTTGTGGCCCATGAATTGGCTCACCAGTGGTTTGGTAACCTTGTTACTATGAAATGGTGGGATGACCTTTGGCTCAATGAAAGCTTTGCTAACATGATGGAGTACGTCTGTGTGGATGCTATTGAACCAAGCTGGAATATTTTTGAAGATTTCCAAACAGGTGGAGTACCTCTTGCTCTTGAACGTGACGCGACTGATGGTGTTCAGTCTGTCCACGTCGAAGTTAAACATCCAGATGAAATCAATACGCTCTTTGACGGAGCTATCGTCTATGCCAAAGGAAGTCGGCTCATGCACATGCTTCGTCGTTGGCTAGGTGATGCCGATTTTGCCAAAGGTTTGCACGCTTACTTTGAAAAACACCAATACAACAACACCATTGGTAGTGACCTTTGGGATGCCCTTGGTCAAGCATCTGGCCGTGATGTCGCAGCTTTCATGGATTCTTGGTTGGAACAGCCTGGTTACCCAGTTCTTACTGTCAAAGTTGAAAATGATGTTTTGAAGATTTCACAAAAACAATTCTTCATCGGTGAGCACGAAGACAAGAACCGTCTCTGGGTTGTGCCACTAAATAGTAACTGGAAAGGCTTGCCTGATACACTTGAAACTGAAAGCATCGAAATCCCTGGCTACGCAGCCCTTCTTGCTGAAAACAAAACAGCACTTCGTCTCAACACTGAAAATACAGCCCACTACATTACCGACTATCAAGGAGATTTGTTGGATGCAGTTCTTGCTGACCTAGTTGAGCTTGATAACACAAGTAAACTGCAAATCGTCCAAGAACGTCGTTTGCTTGCTGAAGCAGGACACATTTCTTATGCTGACTTGCTCCCAGTCCTTGATAAACTTGCTAAAGAAGAATCTTACCTTGTCGTTTCAGCTGTTTCTCAAGTGATTTCTGCCCTTGAGCGCTTTATCGATGAAGGAACAGAAGCTGAAAGAGCCTTCAAAGCATTGGTTGCTAAATTGGCTCGTCATAACTATGACCGTCTTGGTTTTGAAGCTAAAGATGGCGAATCAGATGAGGATGAATTGGTTCGTCAGCTGGCTATTTCTATGATGATTCGCTCAAATGATGCAGAAGCTAGTCAAGTCGCTAGCCAAATCTTCGCGGCTCACAAGGAGAATCTTGCAGGACTTCCAGCAGCTATTCGTTCACAAGTTCTGATTAATGAGATGAAACATCATGAGACTAAAGACTTGTTAGCACTTTATCTTGACACTTATACGCACGCAACAGATGCTGTCTTTAAACGTCAGTTGGCAGCTGCTCTTGCCTACAGTACAGATGCGGACAATATCCAAACCTTGATTGCTGCTTGGAAGGACAAATTTGTGGTTAAACCACAGGACTTATCTGCATGGTACTTCCAGTTCTTAAGTCATCAGGCAACTCAAGAAACAGCATGGTCTTGGGCTCGTGAAAACTGGGCTTGGATTAAGGCAGCCCTTGGAGGAGATATGAGCTTTGATAGCTTTGTTATCCTTCCTGCACACGTATTTAAGACTCAGCAACGTTTGGCAGAGTACAAGGAGTTCTTTGAACCGCAACTTTCTGACCTTGCTCTTAGCCGTAACATCGGTATGGGAATCAAGGAAATTGCAGCGCGTGTTGACTTGATTAACCGTGAAAAAGCTGCAGTGGAAGCAGTTGTTCTTCAATATGGGAAAGCTTAAACATTCGTAAAATAATAAAAACTCAACTTTCTCTCTTAAAGTGAGAGGGAGTTGAGTTTTTTTTAAGGCAAATTTGGTATAATAGTTTTAATAAGGAGGAGTTTCTCATG
>NZ_AEDV01000034.1 GCF_000148545.1 Streptococcus mitis SK597
GTAGTCAAGCAGTTGGTCTGCTTGGCTGATGGCTCGCTCGGGTTGTTGAGTAAAGGGTTTATTCCCGAAAAACTCCAACCATGGCTTGCGAACTTCGTCTTTGCTGGTTTCTCTATATTTTTTTAATTCCAAGAACGCCATCTTGACCAGATGGTTTTCTTGACCATTGTTTGTGATGGTTAAAACCTCACCTGTCGTATCCTCGCGCATACTAAAACTGTGAAAGGCTAAGTCATCTGAGAAATAATTGCTATCCACAATTGCAATGGCGTATACTGGTGCGATGTGTTTATAGCTCTGGTGAGTATTGCCTTCTTGTTGGCGAATTTTTTCGAGATTTTGATTGACCTGACTACATAGATAAGCCCATAGGCGATTGATGAAAAAATTCTGATGATGTACCTGAATCTCAATGATTACCTGAGTGCCATTGTCCAACTCCGCTAAAACATCTATACTGGTATAGAAATATTGGGCTGAATAAGGTATGGAAGGCAAGACATGAATGTTACTTCCCTCCAAAATGGTCACATTTTTTGCTGGCAAGTCCAGCATATCGCGAATAAATTGACAAGTGATTTCTGGATTACTAAATATTTTTTTAGCTACCAAGTCATTGGTTGGGCTGATGCCCGGATGACGTACAGTCATATTTCTTCTCCTTTCATTATAGCACATTTTTAAATCTAGGTTTACTAGATTCACTGGCTCTATCTATTTATTCGGAAAAAGTATGAAAAATGCTTGGTCTGGCTCTTCCCAATGGTATTTTTTGGTGCTTTCCTTTATAATGGGTGTATGGATAAGAAAAAATTATTATTGATTGATGGGTCTTCTGTTGCTTTTCGGGCGTTTTTTGCGCTATATCAGCAGTTGGACCGTTTTAAGAATGCGGCTGGCTTGCATACCAATGCGATTTATGGCTTTCAGTTGATGTTGAGCCATTTGTTGGAGCGGGTTGAGCCGAGTCATATTTTGGTGGCTTTTGATGCGGGAAAGACGACCTTCCGTACAGAGATGTATGCGGACTATAAGGGTGGTCGGGCTAAGACTCCTGATGAGTTTCGTGAGCAATTTCCTTTCATTCGTGAGTTGCTGGATCATATGGGGATTCGTCACTATGAGCTTGCTCAGTATGAGGCGGACGACATCATTGGGACGCTGGATAAGCTAGCTGAGCAGGATGGTTTTGATATTACCATTGTCAGTGGGGACAAGGATTTGATTCAGCTAACGGATGAGCATACGGTGGTTGAGATTTCCAAGAAAGGTGTGGCTGAGTTTGAGGCCTTTACGCCAGATTATCTCATGGAAAAGATGGGCATTACACCGACGCAGTTTATCGATCTCAAGGCGCTCATGGGGGATAAGTCGGATAATATCCCTGGGGTGACCAAAATCGGTGAAAAGACGGGTATCAAGCTCTTGCTGGAGCATGGCTCGCTCGAGGGGATTTATGAAAATATCGATGGGATGAAGGCTTCTAAGATGAAGGAAAATCTCATCAATGATAAGGAACAGGCCTTTTTGTCGAAAACACTAGCGACCATTGATACCAAGGCACCGATTGAGATTGGTTTGGAGGATTTGGTCTATAGTGGTCCAGATATTGAAAATCTTGGGAAATTCTACGATGAGATGGGCTTCAAACAGCTCAAGCAGGCTTTAAATGTATCGTCAGCTGATGTGGCTGAGAGTTTGGACTTTACTATCGTTGACCAAATCAGTCAAGATATGCTGACTGAAGAGTCTATCTTCCACTTTGAGCTTTTTGGTGAGAATTACCATACGGATGATTTGGTTGGTTTTGCTTGGTCTTGTGGAGATAAGCTCTATGCCACAGACAAGCTTGAGCTCTTGCAAGAGCCTATTTTCAAGGCCTTTTTAGAAAAAACACCTCTGAGAGTTTATGACTTTAAGAAGGCTAAAGTTCTCTTGCATCGTTTGGGTGTGGATTTGCAGGCGCCTGCTTTTGACAGCCGTTTGGCTAAATACCTCCTTTCGACTGTGGAGGACAATGAAATTGCGACCATCGCGAGTCTTTATGGTCAGACTTATTTGGTTGATGATGAGACTTTCTATGGTAAGGGTGTCAAGAAGGCCCTTCCTGAACGTGAGAAATTCTTGGAGCATTTAGCTCGTAAGCTTTCCGTTTTGGTTGAGACTGAGCCTGTTTTGCTTGAAAAACTCAGCGAAAATGGGCAATTAGAGCTGCTTTATGATATGGAGCAACCTCTGGCTTTTGTCCTTGCTAAAATGGAAATTGCTGGGATTACGGTCAAGAAAGAGACCTTGCTTGAAATGCAGACTGAAAATGAGCTTGTCATTGAAAAACTCACTCAGGAGATTTATGAGCTGGCTGGTGAGGAGTTTAATATCAACTCGCCTAAGCAGTTGGGCGTCCTTCTCTTTGAAAAATTGGGACTTCCTCTAGAATACACTAAGAAAACTAAGACCGGTTATTCGACAGCGGTGGATGTCTTGGAGCGTCTAGCTCCTATTGCGCCGATCGTTAAGAAAATTCTCGACTACCGTCAGATTGCTAAGATTCAGTCTACTTATGTGATTGGCTTGCAGGACTGGATTTTGGCGGATGGTAAGATTCATACGCGCTATGTGCAGGATTTGACCCAGACTGGGCGTCTGTCTAGTGTGGATCCAAACTTGCAAAATATCCCTGTTCGTTTGGAACAAGGGCGTCTCATTCGTAAGGCTTTTGTGCCTGAGTGGGAGGATAGTGTCCTGCTTAGTTCGGACTATTCACAGATTGAATTGCGCGTTTTAGCACATATCTCTAAAGACGAGCACTTGATTAAGGCTTTCCAAGAGGGGGCGGATATCCATACCTCGACAGCCATGCGGGTCTTTGGCATTGAGCGTCCTGAGGATGTGACTGCAAACGACCGTCGCAATGCCAAGGCCGTTAACTTTGGAGTAGTTTACGGGATTTCAGACTTTGGCTTGTCTAATAATTTGGGCATTAGCCGTAAGGAAGCCAAGGCCTATATTGATACCTACTTTGAACGATTCCCAGGTATTAAAAACTACATGGATGAAGTGGTGCGTGAGGCGCGTGATAAGGGCTATGTAGAGACCCTCTTCAAGCGTCGTCGTGAGTTGCCAGATATCAATTCTCGCAACTTCAACATTCGTGGTTTTGCGGAGCGGACAGCTATCAACTCACCTATCCAGGGTTCGGCAGCAGATATTCTCAAGATTGCTATGATCCAGCTGGATAAAGCCTTGGTTGAAGGTGGTTATCAGACTAAGATGCTTCTGCAAGTGCACGATGAAATCGTCCTTGAGGTTCCTAAATCTGAATTGGCAGAGATGAAAAAATTAGTGAAACAAACTATGGAAGAAGCTATTCAACTCAGTGTTCCCCTTATCGCAGATGAAAATGAAGGGGCAACCTGGTACGAGGCTAAATAAAAAGGGAGCTAGTCTTCCTTTTTTGTAGTAGAATTATGCAAGCCTTTTCAAAATGTGTTATACTGATGAAAAAGGAGGATTTTTATGAGTCAAGAATTTATCAATCCAAGTGATGGCGTGATTCGTCAGTATCTAGCAACGAGTAAAACGCTTGCTGTGGTGGGCTTGTCTGACCGCGAGGAAACAACCAGCAATCGAGTGACTAAGGAAATGCAGGCTCGGGGTTATAAAATTATTCCAGTCAATCCTAAGGCGGCAGGTGGCGAAATCTTGGGTGAAAAGGCTTATGCTAGCCTAGCAGAGATTCCTTTTCCTATAGATATTGTCAATGTTTACCGTCGCAGTGAGTTTTTGCCAGATGTGGCGCGTGATTTTCTCAAGGCTGATGCTAAGATTTTTTGGGCACAACTCGGGCTTGAAAGTCTAGAAGCAGAAGAGATTTTGCGTGCTGGTGGATGTGATGACATCGTGATGAATCGTTGTATCAAGAGAGAACATACACGCTTGATTGAGGAAGCATAAGAAAAAGGTAGCTGATGGGCTACCTTTTGTGTTAGAAGATACCGATAAGGGTCTGCATACCAAGACTAGTGAGGATGATGGCAATCCAGCAGATGGCTCCGAGGACAATGGATTTTCCGCTGGATTTGATCATAGCTACTAGATTGGTTTTGAGACCGATAGCGCTCATGGCCATGATAATGAGGAATTTGGAGAGTTGTTTGAGAGGGGTAAAGAAACTACTAGACACACCGAGAGAGGTGAGTAGTGTGGTAAGGAGAGAGGCGAGAATGAAGTAGAGGATAAAAAGTGGGAAGACTTTTTTCAGTTGTAGACCTTGCTTATTTTTTTGCTCGCGACTTTGCCAGTAGGAGAGAAAGAGAGTGATGGGGATAATAGCCAGGGTCCGCGTGAGTTTGACAATGGTTGCGGATTCGAGGGTATTGGTCTGGTAGAGACTGTCCCAGGCGCTGGCTGTGGCTGTTACAGAGGAAGTATCGTTGACTGCAGTCCCTGCAAAGAGGGCGAAGCCGTCATTGGATAGATGAAGCCAGGTGCCTAGGGTTGGAAAGATGAGCGCAGCCAAGACATTGAAGAAAAAGATAACGGAGATAGCTTGGGCTACTTCCTTTTCCTTAGCATGGATAACAGGCGCTGTCGCCGCAATGGCAGAACCCCCACAGATGGAAGAACCTACTCCAACCAAGGTAGCCAGTTTTGTATCCAGTGCAAAGAAGCGCTGGAAGAAGTAGGCAATAATCAGAGCTATTGAGATAGTGGACAGGATGACAGGGAGCGAAGATTGGCCAACTGCGAAGACCTGCGAGATATTGAGACCAAAACCAAGCAAGACAACGGCATATTGGAGCAATTTTTTAGAACTAAAGGTCAATCCAGCATCCAGTTGTTTATAGGGCGAGAGAAAGGGATGGAGAAGCATGCCTATGAAAATTGCAAAGACAGGCGCGCCAATAACAGGGAAGAACCCTCCTAAGTACCAAGATATGATGGAAATGAGAAGGCAGGCCAAGATACCTGCTCCATTTTTTGATAGAAATGACATAAAAACCTCCGAAAATAAATACCCCTTATTATAATCTTATTTATCAGAAAAGTAAAATAGAAAGTGGAGCTAACAATTATTTGACAAGTAGTGCTAATTATGGCTATAATAATCCTACAAGAACTGTAACGAAGTCTTGGCAAAAACAAAAATACCAGAGCTCCACCTCTGGTATTTCTTTTTGTTCAGTTACATTAAAACTAAACTCAGGTTATATTTTTTTGTCGCGCTTATCTAACCACTTTCTGACTATCCACTCAGAAATGACATTACCGGTAATAGTAATCAGTAATGGTGCTAGAATAGTTGTAACGAAGATTATCAAAACCTCAATACTCGTCGAAAATCTCATGATACGTTGTCATCTTCGGCTTACCTAACTTGAGTTATGCTTTCACCTTGATTCCTAGTCTCATGAGATTTTCATTGAGTATTCTAAAAACATAGTGTTGTAATCAATTTAAATTAACACACTTCAATTTGTTATGCTAGCGTTATTCTCTAATGTATTTTTGCGGTCGGGGGGCTTTTGTAGTATAATAGAGATACGTTTTTACAGTAGGAGGTATCTATGGACTTAACTAAGCGCTTTAATAAACAGTTAGATAAGATTCAAGTTTCGTTGATTCGTCAGTTTGACCAGGCTATTTCGGAGATTCCTGGGGTCTTGCGTTTGACCTTGGGGGAACCTGATTTTACAACGCCAGACCATGTCAAGGAGGCGGCCAAGCGAGCGATTGACCAGAACCAATCCTACTATACAGGGATGAGTGGCCTGCTGACTCTACGTCAGGCGGCCAGTGATTTTGTTAAGGAAAAGTATCAACTGGACTATGCTCCTGAAAATGAAATCTTGGTTACAATTGGGGCGACAGAGGCTTTATCTGCTACTTTGACAGCTATTTTGGAAGAGGGAGACAAGGTGCTCTTGCCAGCTCCTGCTTATCCGGGTTATGAACCAATTGTCAATCTAGTTGGGGCAGAGATTGTCGAGATTGACACAACTGAAAATGGTTTTGTCTTGACTCCTGAGATGTTGGAAAAGGCCATTTTGGAGCAGGGTGACAAGCTCAAGGCGGTTATTCTCAACTATCCAGCAAATCCGACAGGCATTACCTACAGTCGGGAGCAGTTGGAGGCCTTGGCAGCTGTTTTACGCAAGTACGAAATTTTTGTTGTCTGTGATGAGGTTTACTCAGAATTGACCTACACAGGCGAAGCCCATGTATCTCTGGGAACTATGTTGAGAGATCAGGCTATTATTATCAATGGTCTATCTAAATCACATGCCATGACAGGATGGCGTTTGGGACTGATTTTCGCTCCTGCAGCCTTTACAGCTCAGTTGATTAAGAGTCACCAGTACTTGGTGACTGCCGCAAATACTATGGCTCAACATGCTGCGGTGGAAGCCTTGACGGCTGGTAAAAATGATGCGGAGCCCATGAAGAAGGAATACATCCAGCGTCGGGACTATATTATAGAGAAAATGACTGCTCTTGGTTTTGAGATTATCAAACCAGACGGTGCCTTCTATATCTTTGCTAAGATTCCAGCAGGATATAATCAAGATTCTTTTGCTTTTCTGAAAGATTTTGCTCAGAAGAAGGCCGTTGCCTTTATCCCTGGTGCTGCCTTTGGGCGTTATGGAGAAGGTTATGTTCGCCTGTCTTATGCAGCCAGCATGGAGACTATCAAAGAAGCCATGAAACGTCTTGAGGAGTACATGAGAGAAGCATGATTCAGTCTATCACGAGTCAAGGCTTGGTGCTCTACAATCGCAATTTTCGTGAGAATGACAAGCTCGTCAAGATTTTTACAGAGCAGGCTGGCAAACGCATGTTTTTTGTCAAACACACTGGCCAGTCTAAGCTGGCACCTGTTATTCAGCCCTTAGTGCTGGCACGATTTCTCTTACGAATCAATGATGACGGGCTCAGTTACATTGAGGACTATCATGAGGTGATGACTTTTCCCAAGATTAATAGTGACCTCTTTGTCATGGCCTATGCGACCTATGTGGCAGCTCTTGCAGATGCTAGTTTGCAGGACAATCAGCAGGATGCTCCCTTGTTTGCTTTTTTGCAAAAGACTTTGGAGTTGATGGAAGCTGGCTTGGATTATCAGGTTTTGACTAATATTTTTGAAATTCAAATCTTGACTCGATTTGGGATCAGCCTCAATTTTAATGAGTGTGTCTTTTGCCATCGGATCGGTCAGGCTTTTGACTTTTCTTTCAAATATGGAGCCTGCCTCTGTCCAGAGCATTATCATGAGGATGAGAGACGTTGCCATCTCAATCCCAATATCCCTTATTTGCTCAATCAGTTTCAAGCCATTGATTTTGAGACCTTGGAGACCATTTCGCTCAATCCTGAAATCAAGCAAGAGCTACGCCAATTTATGGATCAACTCTACGAAGAGTACGTTGGGATTCACCTAAAATCAAAGAAATTTATTGATTCCCTATCCGACTGGGGACAATTACTAAAAGAGGAAAAGAAATGAAAAAAATCGCAGTAGATGCCATGGGAGGCGATTACGCACCCCAAGCCATCGTTGAGGGTGTCAATCAAGCCCTAGCTGACTTTTCAGATATCGAGGTTCAACTCTACGGAGATGAAGCTAAAATCAAGCAATATCTGACAGCGACAGAGCGCGTCAGCATTATCCATACGGATGAGAAGATTGATTCAGACGATGAACCTACGAGAGCTATTCGGAAGAAGAAAAATGCCAGTATGGTCTTGGCAGCAAAGGCTGTCAAAGAGGGTGAAGCAGACGCTGTCCTTTCAGCTGGGAATACAGGTGCCTTGTTGGCTGCAGGATTCTTCATCGTGGGCCGCATCAAGAATATCGATCGTCCTGGACTCATGTCTACCTTACCGACTGTAGATGGGAGAGGTTTTGACATGCTTGACCTCGGTGCTAATGCGGAAAATACAGCCCAGCACCTCCATCAATACGCGGTTCTAGGGTCTTTCTATGCTAAAAATGTTCGTGGCATTACGCAACCACGCGTTGGCTTGCTCAATAACGGAACAGAGAGTAGTAAGGGCGACCCGCTTCGTAAGGAAACCTATGAATTACTAGTGGCTGATGAAAGTTTAAACTTTATCGGAAACGTGGAAGCGCGTGATTTGATGAATGGCGTTGCGGATGTTGTCGTGGCAGATGGTTTCACGGGAAACGCTGTGCTCAAATCCATTGAAGGGACAGCCATGGGAATTATGGGCTTGCTCAAGACAGCTATTACAGGTGGTGGTCTTCGAGCGAAACTAGGCGCACTCCTTCTCAAGGATAGCCTCAGAGGTTTGAAAAAACAGCTCAACTACTCAGATGTTGGTGGAGCGGTCTTGTTTGGTGTTAAGGCACCGGTTGTCAAGACTCATGGCTCAAGCGATGCCAAGGCTGTTTATAGTACGATTCGCCAGATTCGTACCATGCTAGAAACAGACGTAGTTGCCCAGACTGCGCGTGAATTTTCAGGAGAATAAAAGAGATGACAGAAAAAGAAATTTTTGACCGTATTGTGACCATTATCCAAGAGCGACAGGGAGAGGACTTTGTCGTGACAGAATCCTTGAGTCTGAAAGACGATTTGGATGCGGACTCAGTCGACTTGATGGAGTTTATCTTGACACTGGAAGATGAATTTAATATCGAAATCAGCGACGAAGAAATTGACCAACTCCAAAGTGTAGGAGATGTGGTGAAAATCATTCAAGCAAAATAGAAATCGGAGTTCCAAGGCAACGGAAGTAGATGGTTTTTAGAAATGAGGAATATCGGATATCCTTGTAAAAATGGGAAAAACACGTTATAATGGACTTATTAGAAGAGAAAGGAAGTATACTCGTGGCTACATTTAGTATTACTCGTGATATCACACTCACAAAAGAAGATTTTGAAAAAATTCAAGCCTCTAAATCAACTGATTTGTTGCTTGATATTATCAAAAAGAATACAGATAAACAAGAACAACCTTCCTTACTAGGTCTAGAGAAGCTGGTAAGATAAAGTATGAAATTATATGCCTTACCACTAGGGGATGTCATCAAATTCATACGACAAACCGTTATTACTAGAAATCCTGAATATACTAATGAACGGAGAATACGTTAAAAAGTCCGTGAGAACTTCTCTAAGATTGTTTCTGAGCAAGTGTCGTTTGGTAAAAATGAGGATATGTTAGAGTATCTTAAAAATGACGCAATTACAACAGAGCTGACACATAAATCGAGAAATTTTATTATTATTGATCAAGAGATATCAGGAGAGAGATTTGAGATTTTAGGTTTTTTTACACTAACATTAAAAATTGTTAATGTTCAAGAATTAGATAATGATAGCAAAAAATCTTTTGTTTTAAGTGGGAAAAACGCTAGAAACTTAAATTATATACCTGGTCTTTTGATTGCTCAATTTGGTAGAAATTTACACTTTAATAAAATTACTGGTCAGCAAGTTATGGAATTAGTGGTTGAAAAAATTCAATTAGCTCAGAGCATTTTAGGGGGTAAAATGGTTTATTTAGATAGTGTCAATGAAGATAAAGTGATTAATTTTTATAAATCGTTTGGTTTTGTTGAATACGGTGAGATTATTAGGGATAATAAGCACCCTGATGTATATTATCAACCAATGGCTCTTGATATGACAAAAGTGATTGTTGAGTAGATATAGGAGTTCCAAGGCATTTGCTTTGGAATTTTTCTTTGGTTCAAGTGACCGTTTAGGAACAGATTTAGTCTTTCTAGGGACAGTAGAAATCTGAGGACAAATAAGGGATATAATAGAGTCAGAAAAAATCAATCTTCAAAAAGGAGAAAAAGAAAGGATTTTTATGATGAAAAAATATCTTTATTCTAGTTTGTTAGTTCTTGCAGGAGGCGTTCTCCTAGCAAATACTACGGTAGCCTATGCTGATTCCCCATCAGCAAGTGAGAAAGAAGCGATTGCTCAATTAGTTAATCAAGGCAAGATAAAAGCTGAAGAAGCTGATCAAGTAAAATTGATTGGTTTTGAAGATAAAGAAACTCAAGCAGAGGGCAATCAAGAGAAGAAAGCTTTCAATCAATATCGTGATCCGAAAGGAACATGGATGCAAACCAATGGTAAATGGTGGTTTAAATACGGTTCAGGTGGGTATGCTAAAAATTGGGAACAATTAGATGGTAAGTGGTACTATTTTGATGACCAAGGATGGATGAAAGAAAATACTTGGATTCAACCTGATGGCAATTATTACTACTTATCTGCTAGTGGTGCTATGGTCACTGGTTATCAGCGTGTGAATGGTACACCATACTTCTTTAGAGAAAGTGGTGTATGGGTAGAAAATCGTGGGCAAGCACTTGGTGAATACGCAAAGACATTTGTAGGAAAAATCCCATATGTTTGGGGTGGGGCAGATTTGAATAGTGGCGTAGATTGCTCAGGATTTACGATGGCTATTCATGCTAAGTTTGATATTAGTATTCCTAGAGTAACCTATGGTCAAGCAACAGGAGGAAGCTATGTAAGTAATGGTTCTCAACAAGCTGGAGATTTGATTTTGTATAATAGTGAAGAGACAAATGACCATGTAGGTATTTATGTTGGTGGTGGAAAGGTAGTTCATGCTCCATATCCAGGTCAATATGTTTCTTATATGAATCAATACGGTATTACTCAAAATACAATTCGTAGATATTGGTAATATTGTCTAATTTTTCACAATATTATTGACTTTGATTATGAAAAGTATTAGAATATAGCTAAATAAAGAGGGGAAGTCCTCTTATAGCTATTCAATAAAGGAGGAAATGGCTATGAAAAAATCTAAACTACTCACTCTTGGTCTGCTTGTAGGTGCTGGTCTGCTTTTATCTATCAACCAAGCACAGGCTGCAGATACTTGGGTTAAAAATGGTGCTGACTGGAATCTTTCACAAGATGGCAGTCTAGCTAAGGATAAATGGGTACAAAATGCTGGCTCATGGTATCACTTCGACAGCACTGGTAAAATGCAGACAGGTTGGCTCAAAGACGGTAACACTTGGTATTCGCTCGCAGATAGTGGCGCTATGCGTACTGGCTGGTACAAGGAAGGTAGCACATGGTACTCACTAGCAGATAGTGGCGCCATGCGTACAGGTTGGTACAAAGAAGGGTCTACATGGTACTATCTTCATTTTAGTGGTTCTATGATGACAGGTTGGGAGTTCATAGATGGTAAATGGTCTTACTTTGAAAAATCAGGTGCTATGGTTGCAGATAGAGCTGTTCCAGCCAGTGATGGGGAAAGTTATGTCATTGGTAAGGATGGCTATCTAGCAAATAGAAAAGATGCTGGATACAGTATTCATGATATTGTCAAACTTGGAGATGGGCAAGAATATTTGCTAAATGCTAAAGGTGACGATGTTATTATTGAAAAAAATGCTTGGTATATCAGACCAGAGTTCAAGAAGTTTTCTAATAAATATGGAGATGAGGTTGCAAATACTACCTTAGCTTTAGTGGATAATAAAGAAGAAGGACAAGAAATTGATCCTAAAGCTGTTATAAAGAATTTCCAAAACTTACCAAACAGGTATTACTTTGGGGCAGATGGTCGTCGCGTAACAAATTTACCAGAAATGACCACCTATTCAGAGATTAAAAAAGTTGGCAATGATGTCTATTTAGAAAATCCAGGTGCACGACTTCGTCTTGGAGCTACCAGCTTTACAATCAATAACAATAAACTATACTATTTAGAAAATGAGCAAGGTAAGCTCAAAACAGGTTACTTTGTATTGATTGATGATGGTATGGCTACAACCCACTATCACATCCTAGCCTATGCGGGTCAATCTGGTGAGATTCTTAAGATGAAACGTTTGCCATCGGGAGTTTCAGATTATCTGGATAAAGAAATCGATGGTTTCTATGGTGAAAAAATTAAGATTGAATCTCCACACTCAAACGAATATTATAAAGTGGTCGTGGTTAAATAAAAATAACATCTTCACAACTAATCATTAACACTCTAACCAATATACCATTTTCAGGAGGCTTTAGATTTCTTGTATTTTAAAAGGAAACTAAAGCCTTTTGTAGATGGAGCAGGGGATAGAGTTATCTATAAAATAATGAAAAGGAGTCTGTCATGGAAATGAAAAACACATTTGTAGAATTGGAACAATTTGAAGAGTTAACCCCAGAGGTTTTGGAGGAAGTGAATGGTGGAGGGATTTTTGAAGATGCCGTAAAATGGTGCGATAAGTTATTTAGTACGGGTAGACACTTTGCTTAAATTCACAGTATTCGTTAGAGATTAGATTTATTTATGATTATTTTAGAATTCTTAGTTTCTGTGCTATATATACTGTTGGTAGTCGTTTCAACCATGGTGCCTACTATTTATTTGGGCGCTCAAATTTCCCCAGAATTTTATAAAAAACGTTATTGGCTCATTGTATTTTTAATTAGTTTATCTGCTCGTCAAACATTTGGAGAATTATTTCATATAGGAATCCTTCTCTTCTTTTACTGTGTTTTTTTACTCGTATTGCATAAGCGAAAAGTAGAAGCACTTTTTCTTTCCTTATATCTTTTTCTTTTCTTTCAAAGCATTCGTTATTTATTTTTGACAATTTGGATTCGTGTATTATCCGGTGAGCCTTGTTGTTTTGTAGATTCGTTTTCCACGTTATATAGATCTGTATTTGATTTATTATCAATATTTCTATGTTGTAAAATAATTAAGCGTTGGTCTTTGGATTTGGATTTATTTTTTTCAGATACTTTCAAAACCCACTATCATAAGAGTTTTTTCATTATCCTACCTCTGACTGGATTTAGGATATTCTCTTCGTTTATGACCAATATAAATAGTCCTTTCTACGTTCGTTTTGACACAACCATTTCTCTCCTGATTTTCATTCTCTTTTTCTCTTGGCTCTTTTACATCAAGCATTTGGAGCAGGTTTATCGTGATGAGCAGACCATTCAGAGACAGGAAGATGAAAATCGTTCCTTGCAAGGAATGGTGGATAAGTTGGGTCATCTCTATGATGAAGTTCGAGGCTTCCGTCATGATTTTGCGGGGATTATCGCCAGCATGGAGCCTGCCATAGCCAATCAAGACATGGCTGAGGTGTCTACCATTTATCAAGATGTCTTTTTAAAGACAAATGAAAAGCTGAGGAAGGCAGATTACACGGCCTTTAATCTTCATAATATCCATGATATAGCCATTCGCAATACCTTGGCAAAAGCTATGATTGTGGCAGATAATCAGGGAATTCATTTTAGTTTGGAGACGGTGGGGGTTGTCGAAGAGCTGGCATTGCCGATGTTGGAGGCTATCCGTATCCTCTCTATCCTCACGACAAATGCCTTGGAGGCAGCCAGTGAGGCGGAAAATCCGCAGATTCGGGTTGCTTTGTTGGCAGGTGATAGGAGTGTCCGTTTTATTATTGAAAACACTCGTAAGAAAGAAGAACTGAATCCCAGTATTCTCAGTCAAAAGGGTTATTCGACCAAGGGTAACCACAGTGGACTGGGCTTAGCGACCTTGGAGGATATGGTTTTTCATTATGATTTAAACTTAGATACCCAGCTAGGAGAGACGACTTTTAGACAAGATTTAGAATTGCCATTTAAGGATGAGAAACGAGGGGGAGAGGAATGAGAATTTTAGTTTTGGAAGATGATAGAGTCCAGCAAGGACGGATAGAGCAGACTTTACTAGATATTGGTCGCTCTCGCAATTTAAGATTGGAAATTGATATTGCCAAAAACTATGGAGATGTTGAAAAGTATTCTCAGTATTTTGACCATTACCAACTCTATTTATTGGATTTAGAGATTGATGGAGAGCGTGAACGGGGCTTTCAGGTTGCTCAACAGGTTCGGGAGCGGGATCCTTTTACAAGCATTGTCTTTGTGTCCACGCACTCGGAGGCCTTGCCTCTAGCTTTTCGCTACCACTTGTCTGCCTTGGATTTTATTTCCAAGGATCAGCCTGAGGAGGATTACTGTCATCAGCTGGAGCGCTGTCTGGACTATGTACTGGCAGTGGACAAGAGGGAAAATATGCGTCTCTTCACCTATAGTTTTGAGGGAAGACGGGGCTTTACTCTGCCCTACCATGAGATTTTAGCCTTTGAAACCTCAGTGGAATCCCATCGTATCAAGGTCTACTATGCCAATCATTCTATCAAAACCATTTATGGTAGTCTCAAGGACATCGCTGCCAAGGCTGAAAAAGATTACTTTGTCTATGCCAATCGCAATACGTTGGTCAGTTTACAGGCTATTGAAGAGATGACTGCGACAGAAGTGACCTTGTTAGAAGGCTTGCACTTCCCCGTATCACGAACAGCCAGAAGAACCCTTAAAAAACATCTCAATGTCTAATATCTGTTAGACTTGAATCAATTTATCAATAAGAATATCGGAAAATTTTCTGATATTCTTATTTTTTTGACTTCTTTTTCGAATAGATAAGTAAGAGGAAAAGAAAGGAGCCTAGTTCATGTATCTACCGATTTTCTATTCATGGTACACTAAATTATTTTTGAAATAAAATTTAATTTAGTTGTACATTTTCGAAATTTTTTTCGAATAGATAAGTAAGAGGAAAAAGAAAGGAGTTTGCTTCATGTATCTACCAATTTTTTATCCGTGGTTTACTAAATTATTTTTCAAATAAATTTAATTGGTTGTACATTTTCGAAATTTTTTTCGAATAGATAAGTGAGAAGGAAAAGGAAGGAGTCTAATTCATGTATCTACCAATTTTCTATCCATGGTTTACTAAATTATTTTTCAAATAAATT
>NZ_AEDV01000033.1 GCF_000148545.1 Streptococcus mitis SK597
TAACTGACGAAGTCAGTAACCATACATACGGCAAGGCGACGTTGACGTGGTTTGAAGAGATTTTCGAAGAGTATAAACAGAAAGGTAGAGCGCGTGTTCTAATTTGAACACGAGCAGAAATTCGTACCTATAAGATGCTTGGAACAGATGTGGTCGGAATGTCAACTGCTCCTGAAGTTATTGTTGTAGCCTACTCAGGTTTGAAACTTCTAGGAATTTTATGTATTACTAACTATACTACTGGTTTCAAAGAAGAGATTAACCACGAAGAGGTTATAGAAGTGACTGAGTGTGTTAAAGGTGATTTTAAAGGCTTACTTAAAGCCGTTTTTGCTGAATTATTACTATGTTAAAAGAATTGAGGAGTATTTTTCAGAAAATCCCTTATAATCTTAAATTATTCCTAGCAGTCATTTTGCAAGGAATAGTTTCAGGTTTATCTGGTATTTTTCTACATTATCTTTTAAAGATGATAGAGGGGATAGCTTTTGGTCAATCAGAGCATCAAACTGTATTCTTGACAGATGGAGTTTCCTCGTCGCGGATAGGATTAAGTTTAATAATCGTGGGTGTCAGCTCATCCTTGGTCTGGTATTTCTTGCAAAAAAAATCACAGATTTTTTCCATTAAAGCACAGATGAAGGATGAGACTTCACAATACAAACTTCATTTTTTAAAACAGCTATTTCATTCAATTTGGCAGATCATTGCAGTTGGAGGGGGAGCCCCTATTGGTAAAGAAGCTGCGCCACGAGAGATTGGGACTCTATTTGCAGGACCAATTGGAAAAATATGTTCTCTCTCTAAGAAGGATCAAATCTTTCTCCGTGCTTGTGGTGCTGGTGCTGGTTTAGCAGCTGTCTATCAGGTTCCATTAACAAGTGTCTTCTTTGTTTTTGAAACTCTAGGAATTGCTCTATCTATTAAACGAGTTGTCTTAGTCGGTTTTACTACCTATGTGTCAACCTATATAGCAGGCTTGGTTATTTCAGATCAGGCTCTCTACCAGATTCCAGCCATTGCATGGTCATTAAAGGAAATATGGATTATTCCCTTATTACTTCTTTTCTTAACCCCACTAGCTTGGCTTTTTGGTCGCTTGAGTAAAGAAGTGTCTTCAAACAGAATAAAAGATAAACGAATACTTCTCACATTGCCTACAGCTTTTCTTTTTCTTGCTGGGTTGGCAAGTTATTTTCCACATCTACTTGGAAATGGACGTATGATGGCTCAGGAAGTATTGAATGGTAGCAACGGCAAAACAGTATTCCTCTTGTTTATCCTAAAAGCACTGGTCGTTCTTATTACTCTGTGGGCAGGGGCCTATGGTGGTACACTTACGCCATCTTTTGCCTTGGGGATGGCTGGAGCTGCTCTCTTTGGAATGATTCTAGGTGGGGATAGCCAGCCAAGCATTTTGCTTTTGGGATCTGTTTGCTTTTTGTCTGTGACTTTGAGGGCTCCCTGGTCAGCAACTGGATTAGTAATAGGTTTCACTGGGCTAGCTTTAGATTCTCTTCCGTATCTCTTAGTAACAGCTGTTTTAGCCTATGAATTTGCAAAAATATTAGACCGTTTTTCTTGGGCTAACATACTGTGTCAGAAGTCAAAGAATAGAGTAATAAGATAGAGAACGACCGTTTCTTCTAATCAAAGATTTATCTTAAAAGATTAAAAACTATTGTCAATTTATCAATAACTGTTTGAAATAAAAAAGAAGTAGGCTTATCGGAGTCATGATTGAATCCGATTTTTCCTAGCTATGAAATATAAAAATAAAAAAAGAAAGGTAGAGCGTGTGTTTTGATTTGAACACGAGCGGAAAACTTTTCATAACAATAAAAGAAAGGATGGGTTAACTGTATTCATTGAACTGAATACGGGCGGAGAACTGTGTAAAAAAGATAAACTGTCTAGCATCTGAGATGCGTCGTCAGTTTCCTATTTTTACTTTGTTCTCTGTCGCCCTTTATATCTTAACTATGTCTATCCATATTGCTGCTCAGCAGGGTGAAATTGCTGATAAAATTCTTCTTCCTGGGGATCCTCTTCGTGCTAAGTTTATTGCGGAGAATTTCCTTGAAGATGCTGTTTGTTTTAACGAAGTGCGTAACATGTTTGGTTACACTGGTACTTACAAGGGTCACCGTGTATCTGTCATGGGAACTGGGATGGGAATGCCATCTATTTCGATTTATGCGCGTGAGTTGATTGTTGACTACGGTGTGAAAAAATTGATTCGTGTGGGAACTGCAGGTTCTTTGAATGAAAATGTTCACGTCCGTGAATTGGTTTTGGCGCAGGCAGCTGCAACCAACTCTAACATCATCCGCAATGACTGGCCACAGTATGATTTTCCACAAATCGCTAGCTTTGATTTGCTAGATAAGGCCTACCATATTGCCAAAGAACTTGGTATGACCACCCACGTTGGGAACGTTTTGTCATCTGATGTCTTTTATTCAAACTACTTTGAAAAGAACATCGAGCTTGGTAAATGGGGAGTCAAGGCTGTGGAAATGGAAGCAGCAGCACTCTACTATCTGGCAGCCCAGCACCATGTTGATGCTCTTGCTATCATGACTATTTCTGATAGTTTGGTTAACCCAGACGAAGACACGACTGCAGAAGAACGCCAAAATACCTTCACCGATATGATGAAGGTTGGATTAGAAACCTTGATTGCAGAATAATTATAGCTAAAAAAGGAAGCCCTTCTTTATGAATTGGAGGACTTCCTTTTATTATTCAGAAATTGATCTAGCTCTCTCTGATTTCGAAGAATAGTGACTTTATGTGAATATTCTTGGCAAAGTTTTTGGTAATTTTTTCTTTGAGCTTTAGTCCGTCCATCCCTGAGAATCCATCTGATAAACTCCCAATTAAATTGTTCTTGACAACCAGCTGCCATACTTTCTCTTACTGTTCCCCGGTATTTAAGATAACGTTTAAAGGCTCGTAGCAGACAATTCCAGCGAGAAAAATTGAGAAAGATAATTTGGTCAGCTTCCTGCATTCTTTCTTCGTAATAGCACCAAGAATAATTACCATCAATGACCCAAGCTTCATGCTTGGTGAGAAAGTTTTTCATCTCGGTCAACATCCATTCACGGTCACTGTCTTGCCAACCGGGTTGAAATTGGAGTGTGTCCATGTGAAGTTTTGGGATGGAGTAGCAGTTAGACAACTTTTCGGCTAGAGTTGACTTACCAGCACCAGAATATCCGATAATTGAGATTTTCATTTTCTACCTTTTCCTATTTGGAGACAAAAAAACAGCCTCTATGGACTGTTTCTTATTTAGCAAGTTTAGCTGAAAGACGAGCTTTATCGCGGCTTGCTTTGTTTTTGTGAATCAAACCTTTAGTTTCTGCTTTATCGATAGCTGAGCTAGCAGCACGGAAAAGTTCTTCAGATGGGTTTGCTTCGAAAGTTTTGATAGCAGTACGCATAGCTGATTTTTGAGCTGAGTTCTTTTCGTTTTGTTTAACGTTCAATTCAGCGCGTTTGATAGCTGATTTAATGTTTGCCAATGTTCTTACCTCCATATTTACTAACTATACCATTATATCTGAAAACTTACGTTTTGACAAGGGAAAATTACTTTTTTAAGTAAATTTCATCTATTTCATGGTTCTTGCTTTTATGAAGAATCACTTCCGCACGATTTCTGGTCGGTTCAATATAATTTTGTAGATTTGTCAGATTGATACTGGTCCAGACTTGATGGGCAAAGGCTTCCACTTCCCAAATTGGCATTTGAGTAAAACGATAATAGTAGCTATTAGGGTCATTTTGGGCTAGGCTCAGCATTTTTAAGAAACGGTCCAGATACCAACTCTCGATGTCATCGACTCCAGCATCAACATAGATGGAAAAGTCAAAGAAGTCAGTGATATAGAGACGCTCGTTTTGTGGATTTTGAAAGACATTGATTCCCTCAACAATGACAAAGTCAGCTGCTTTGACGCTTTGCTTTTCCTCAGGTACGATGTCGTAGACTTCATGAGAATAGACAGGAATATCCACATCTTGTCCGTTTTTGATGCGGTCCAAGAAGTTGAGAAGAGCTTCCATATCATAGCTTTCAGGAAATCCTTTACGATTTAAAATCCCCTGCTCAATCAAGGTCTGGTTGGGATAGAGAAAACCATCAGTTGTTACCAACTCAACCCTAGCATCTTTAAGCGTACGGGATAGTAAGATTTGCAGTAGTCGACTAGTTGTGGATTTTCCAACGGCAACACTCCCAGAAACCCCAATGATAAAAGGCTGGGATTTGCTTTCACGTTGAAGGAAAATCCCTTTTGAAAAGGCCAAATCATCCTTGGTACGCTTATAAATCTGGATGAGATGGGCTAGGGGAAGATAGACATCTGTAACGTCTTGAAGACTGATTTGGTCATTAAAACTCTTGATAGATTCCAATTCTTCTTCTGTCAAAGGAGGTGTTGTTTTTCGATGTAAGGATTGCCAAGTCTGGCGGCTGATTTTTTCAAAATGTAAAAATTCGTTGGTCATTTGTTTTCCCCTAGATATTTTGTCTATCATACCATAAAAAGCTAAAAAAATAAAGCGGTTTCTTGAATGTGTTAAGTCAATAGTATATAATAGATGTAGATAGAGGATGAACAATTTAGTGATGAAGTAGGAGCTACTTTCTCCTGACTTATAAGCTAATAAAGGGGGCTTTGGGATTCACAACTTATAGGAGGTGTACTATGAAAATCTTAAAACGTTACATATTGGAACTTTGTTTTATTTTAAGTTTTGCACTACCTTTTATAAAAGGGGCGAATGCGGATAATGGCAGACGCTTTGTGGAAATCTATTACGGTTTTACTTTTTTGATGGAACATGCTATTGTAACAGCTGTATTTATCTGTTCGCTCTTGATTGATTGCCTACTAAAAAAACGGTGGACGAAATGGCTTGCTGCTGGAAGTTATCTATTTTTGATTTTGTGGATTGCTACAGAGGGTTATTTCTTCCGCATGTCGCTAGAAGATTTGGTACGGCTTTGGACAAGTTTGGAAATCCTGACAAAAACGTATCAGTTGGGCTTTTATCTAAATATTTTGTTGGGAATTTTGTTGATAATTAAGTATCTGAAGGTTAAGCAATAGTAATAAAAATGCGCTTGATTATAGACAATAAATTTGTTGTTTTATCATGGCAATGATAGCTGTAGTCCTAGATGAAATACTATTTGCTTATAAAGGTTGAAAGAGATTGAAGGGGAGCTATTGTAAAGCAACTTCCTTCAATCTTTTTGTCTCATTCTGGATATGTAAACGATTTACAATTTAAGTCAAATTATGGTAAAATAGTTTCATGAGTAAAATGTATTATGCAGAGAATCCTGACGCTGCTCACGATATTCATGAGCTGAGAGTGGAGTTGTTGGGAGAAAAAATGACCTTTTTAACGGATGCGGGTGTTTTTAGCAAGAAAATGATTGACTTTGGAAGTCAACTCTTGCTCAAGTGTCTGGAGGTCAACCAAGGAGAGACAGTCCTAGATGTAGGCTGTGGTTACGGACCTTTGGGCTTGTCTTTAGCTAAGGCTTATGGAGTTCAGGCGACCATGGTTGATATCAATAATCGTGCCTTGGATTTGGCGCGACAAAATGCTGAACGAAATAAAGTAGAAGCGACGATTTTCCAGTCCAACATCTATGAACAAGTTGAAGGCACATTTGACCATGTTATTTCAAATCCTCCTATCCGTGCAGGCAAGCAAGTGGTTCACGAAATCATTGAGAAAAGTAAAGATTTCTTGGAAACTGGTGGAGATTTGACCATCGTCATCCAGAAAAAACAAGGGGCTCCAAGTGCTAAGTCCAAGATGGAGGATGTGTTTGGTAATTGTGAAATCCTTAAAAAAGACAAGGGATACTATATCCTTAGAAGTGTGAAAGAATGAGAGCAGTTGATTTAATCCAAAAGAAACGAGATAGTCAAGAACTGACTTCGAGTGAAATTGAATGGCTGGTAGAAGGCTATGTGTCAGGAACGGTTCCTGATTATCAGATGTCTGCCTTTGCTATGGCTGTTTATTTTAAAGGAATGACGACACGAGAAATCTCTGACCTAACTATGAAGATGGTCAAGACAGGTCAAGAGTTTGATTTATCCGCTATTGATGGGGTTAAGGTTGACAAGCATTCTACGGGTGGTGTTGGTGACAAGGTGACCTTGATTTTAGCTCCTCTTGTTGCTAGCTTCGGTGTACCTGTGGCAAAAATGAGTGGTCGTGGTCTCGGCCATACTGGTGGAACAATTGATAAATTGGAGTCCATTAAGGGCTATCAAGTAGAACGTAGTCAAGAGGATTTTATTCGTCAGGTTCAGGATATTGGTGTATCTGTCATTGGGCAATCAGACCAGCTGGTTAAAGCAGATAAGCTTCTCTACGCTCTCCGTGATGTGACCGCAACTGTTGACACGATTCCTTTGATTGCCAGTTCGGTGATGAGCAAGAAAATTGCGGCAGGGGCGGGTGCTATTTTGCTAGACGTGACTGTCGGTGAGGGTGCCTTCATGAAGACGGTTGATGAGGCGCGTGAATTGGCTCAAACCATGGTGGAACTTGGTAAGGCAGTTGGTAGAAAAACGGTAGCAGTGATTACGGATATGAGCCAGCCTTTAGGGCGTGCTATTGGAAATCGTCTGGAGATCCTTGAAGCATTGGAGATTTTACAGGGTCAAGGACGTCAGGATATTACCCACTTCATCTGTGAATTGGCTCAAATTATGCTTGGCCTGGCAAATGTAAATAAAACAGTTGAAGAAGTCCGCCAACATCTTGAGAATGGTCAAGCACTGGCTAAGTTTGAGGAAATGGTGCAAGCCCAAGGTGGGGACTTGGAAGACCTCTACCGTCCTGTCAATGTTGCCCATGTGGTAGAAATTCCTGCCCAGGAAACGGGTGTCATTTCAGCTCTTCCAGCAATGGAATTTGGGCTTTATGCTATGAGACTGGGGGCAGGCCGTGCAGTCAAGTCTGATGCCTTGGACTATGAAACAGGAATTGTTTTTGAAAAGAAGGTTGGAGATTCTGTTCAAAAGGGAGAAATTGTTGCAAAAGTATACACAAATGGAAAAATTTCTCCTCAGCTAGTTACAGATTTTCAAAAATATGTTAAAATAAATGATAGGGTGCAAAGTTTACGAGAAATTATAGAAATTATCTCATAAACCGCAGGAGAATCCGAATATGAAATTAAATAAATATATCGATCATACGCTTTTAAAACAAGATGCAACAGAAAATCAAATTGATTGTTTGTTGTCTGAGGCTAGAGAGTATGATTTTGCCAGTGTTTGTGTTAATCCGACCTGGGTTGAACATGCTAAAAAAGGGCTTGAAGGCACAGATGTCAAGGTCTGCACAGTAGTAGGTTTCCCTTTGGGGGCAACAACTTCAGTCGTGAAAGCTTTTGAAACCAAAGAAGCTATCCAAAATGGAGCAGATGAGATTGATATGGTGATCAATGTTGGGGCTCTCAAATCAGGTAATTTAGCCTTGGTTGAATCGGACATCCGTGCTGTTGTAGAAGCAAGTGGTGACAAGTTAGTGAAAGTCATTATTGAAGCTTGCCTGCTGACCGACCAAGAAAAAGTTGTAGCTTGCCAATTAGCCCAAAAAGCTGGAGCTGACTTTGTCAAAACATCTACTGGATTCTCAACTGGTGGTGCTACGATAGCAGATGTTACATTAATGCGTGAAACAGTTGGACCTGATATGGGAGTCAAGGCTGCTGGTGGAGCTCGTTCTTATGCAGATGCTCTTGCCTTTGTTGAAGCAGGGGCGACCCGTATTGGAACGTCAGCTGGAGTAGCAATTCTAAAAGGAGAATTGGCTGATGGCGACTACTGAGTTGATTGAACTGGCAATTGAAACCAGCAAGAAAGCCTATGTCCCCTATTCTCACTTTCCTATCGGAGCAGTTTTAGTGGCAAAAGACGGAAGTGTTTACACGGGAGTGAATATCGAAAATGCTAGCTATCCTTTGACCAATTGCGGTGAGAGAACAGCCATTTTTAAGGCTGTATCTGAAGGGCAAAGAGAATTTTCAGAGCTGATTGTTTATGGTCAAACTGAAAAACCGATTTCACCATGTGGTGCTTGTCGCCAAGTAATGGTCGAATTTTTTGAACAAGATCTAAAAGTGACCTTAGTCGCAAAAGATAAATCGACGGTCGAGATGACGGTCGGGGAATTACTTCCATACTCTTTTACAGACTTAAATTAGTCTGAGTCGCTCTCTGAGTGGCACGGTCCTTGTGGCCAACCAATCCATACTTGCAACATCGTTGCACATCTTATTTAGGAGGTTCAGTAATGAACAAGAAACAATGGCTAGGTCTTGGCCTAGTAGCAGTGGTAGCAGTTGGACTTGCTGCATGTGGTAACCGCTCTTCTCGTAAGGCAGATTCATCTTCTGATGTGAAGACAAAAGCAGCAATCGTCACTGATACTGGTGGTGTTGATGACAAATCATTCAACCAATCAGCTTGGGAAGGTTTGCAGGCTTGGGGTAAAGAACACAATCTTTCAAAAGATAACGGTTTCACTTACTTCCAATCAACAAGTGAAGCTGACTACGCTAACAACTTGCAACAAGCGGCTGGAAGTTACAACCTAATCTTCGGTGTTGGTTTTGCCCTTCACAATGCAGTTAAAGATGCAGCAGCAGAGCACACTGATTTGAACTATGTCTTGATTGATGATGTGATTAAAGATCAAAAGAATGTTGCGAGCGTAACTTTCGCTGATAATGAGTCAGGTTACCTTGCAGGTGTAGCTGCAGCAAAAACAACTAAAACAAAACAAGTTGGTTTTGTAGGTGGGCAGGAGTCAGAAGTTATCTCTCGTTTTGAAGCAGGATTCAAGGCTGGTGTTGCGTCAGTAGACCCATCTATCAAAGTACAAGTTGACTACGCTGGTTCATTTGGTGATGCTGCTAAAGGTAAAACAATTGCAGCCGCACAATACGCAGCCGGTGCAGATATTGTTTACCAAGTAGCTGGTGGTACAGGTGCTGGTGTCTTTGCAGAAGCAAAATCACTCAACGAAAGCCGTCCTGAAAATGAAAAAGTTTGGGTTATCGGTGTTGACCGTGACCAAGAAGCAGAAGGTAAATACACTTCTAAAGATGGCAAAGAATCAAACTTTGTTCTTGCATCTACTTTGAAACAAGTTGGTACAACTGTAAAAGATATTTCTAACAAGGCAGAAAAAGGTGAATTCCCTGGTGGTCAAGTAATCGTTTACTCATTGAAGGATAAAGGGGTTGACTTGGTAACAACTAACCTTTCTGAAGAAGGTAAAAAAGCCGTTGAAGATGCTAAAGCTAAAATCCTTGATGGAAGCGTAAAAGTTCCTGCAAAATAATGGATGGAAGTTATTTCTTAGGAAGCGGCCATCGGCCGCTTTTTAAGAGTTGAGACAAAGTCATTTTGTCTCAGTAAAGCTTGCTACTAGACAAACTAGCAAGTTTTATTGAAATAAAATAAGACTCTGAAAGGAAGAGCACATGGCACACGAAAATGTCATTGAGATGCGTGATATTACCAAGGTGTTTGGTGAATTTGTTGCCAACGACAAAATCAACCTGCACCTACGAAAGGGTGAAATTCATGCACTTTTAGGAGAAAATGGGGCTGGTAAGTCCACGCTCATGAACATGTTAGCAGGCCTTCTTGAACCAACTAGTGGTGAAATCGCGGTCAACGGTCAAGTTGTCAACCTTGACTCCCCATCTAAAGCAGCTGGCTTGGGAATCGGAATGGTTCACCAGCACTTTATGTTGGTAGAGGCTTTCACGGTGGCTGAAAACATTATTTTAGGTAGTGAATTGACTAAAAATGGTGTGCTAGATATCGCTGGAGCTAGCAAAGAAATCAAGGCTCTTTCTGAACGTTATGGCTTAGCTGTGGACCCTTCTGCCAAGGTGGCAGACATCTCAGTTGGAGCCCAACAACGTGTAGAAATTTTAAAAACCCTTTATCGGGGAGCTGATATTCTTATTTTTGACGAACCAACGGCTGTTTTGACTCCATCAGAAATTGAGGAGTTGATGGCCATTATGAAAAATCTTGTCAAAGAAGGAAAATCAATTATCTTGATTACCCACAAGTTGGACGAGATTCGCGCAGTTTCTGACCGCGTTACAGTTATTCGTCGTGGGAAATCAATTGAAACCGTCAAAATTGCAGGGGCTACTAATGCTGATTTGGCAGAAATGATGGTAGGACGTTCTGTTTCCTTTAAAACAGAGAAACAAGCCTCTCAACCAAAAGAAGTGGTCTTGTCAATCAAAGATTTGGTGGTCAATGAAAACCGTGGTGTTCCAGCTGTGAAAAATCTGTCCTTGGATGTTCGAGCGGGAGAGATTGTTGGTATTGCGGGGATTGATGGAAATGGTCAGTCTGAACTGATTCAAGCCATCACAGGTCTTCGCAAGGTTGAATCTGGTAGCATTGAGCTAAAAGGAGATTCAATTGTAGGCTTGCATCCACGACAAATTACAGAACAAAGTGTTGGGCACGTTCCAGAAGACCGTCACCGTGATGGTTTGATTTTGGAAATGATGATTTCTGAAAATATTGCCCTTCAAACCTACTATAAAGAACCACATAGTAAAAATGGAATTTTGAACTATTCAAATATTACTTCTTATGCTAAAAAGCTAATGGAAGAGTTTGATGTTCGTGCTGCCAGTGAAATAGTACCAGCAGCGGCACTCTCAGGAGGAAATCAACAAAAAGCAATTATTGCTCGTGAAATTGATCGAGATCCTGATCTCCTTATCGTCAGCCAGCCAACTCGTGGGTTGGATGTCGGTGCCATTGAATATATCCACAAACGCTTGATTGAAGAGCGTGATAATGGCAAGGCTGTCCTTGTTGTCAGCTTTGAATTGGATGAGATTTTAAACGTCTCAGACCGTATTGCCGTTATCCACGATGGTAAGATTCAAGGTATTGTATCACCAGAAACAACCAATAAACAAGAACTTGGTGTCTTGATGGCTGGTGGAAACTTGGGAAAGGAGAAGAGTGATGTCTAAAAAATTACAACAAATTTCGGTTCCCTTGATTTCTGTCTTCCTAGGAATTTTACTCGGAGCCATTGTTATGTGGATCTTCGGTTATGATGCTATTTGGGGTTACGAAGAATTGTTCTACACAGCCTTCGGTAGTCTACGCGGGATTGGGGAAATCTTCCGTGCCATGGGGCCTTTAGTCTTGATTGGTCTGGGCTTTGCCGTTGCTAGTCGTGCAGGTTTCTTTAACGTTGGACTTCCTGGTCAGGCTTTGGCAGGTTGGATTCTCAGTGGTTGGTTTGCTTTGTCGCATCCAGATATGCCACGTCCCTTGATGATTCTAGCGACTATCGTGATTGCCTTGATTGCTGGTGGAATTGTCGGCGCGATTCCGGGTATTCTGAGAGCCTATCTAGGGACGTCAGAGGTCATTGTGACCATCATGATGAACTACATTGTCTTGTATGTAGGAAATGCCTTTATCCATGCATTCCCTAAAGACTTTATGCAAAGTACAGATTCGACCATTCGTGTTGGAGCTAATGCAACCTATCAGACTCCTTGGTTGTCCGAATTGACTGGTAATTCGCGGATGAATATTGGTATTTTCTTTGCCATCATTGCCGTTGCAGTTATTTGGTTCATGCTCAAGAAAACAACCCTTGGTTTTGAAATCCGTGCGGTTGGTCTTAATCCACATGCTTCAGAATATGCTGGTATTTCTGCCAAACGAACGATTATCCTATCTATGATTATTTCAGGTGCCTTGGCAGGTCTTGGTGGAGCTGTTGAAGGACTTGGAACCTTCCAGAACGTCTATGTTCAAGGGGCGTCATTGGCTGTTGGATTTAACGGGATGGCAGTTAGTCTGCTTGCAGCCAACTCACCAATCGGTATTCTCTTTGCAGCCTTCCTATTTGGTGTTCTCCAAGTTGGAGCCCCTGGTATGAATGCAGCGCAGGTACCGTCTGAGCTTGTCAGCATTGTAACAGCTTCTATTATCTTCTTTGTCAGTGTTCATTACCTTATCGAACGCTTTGTCAAACCGAAAAAACAAGTTAAAGGAGGTAAGTAAAGATGTCTATTACAACCTTGCTCACCCTCTTGGTGTCTTCTATGCTGATTTACTCAGCGCCCCTCATCTTTACAAGTATCGGTGGTGTTTTCTCTGAACGTGGTGGTATCGTAAACGTCGGCCTTGAAGGAATTATGGTTATGGGAGCCTTTTCTGGAGTTGTCTTTAACCTTGAATTTGCAGAACAATTTGGAGCAGCAACTCCTTGGTTATCCTTGCTTATAGCAGGATTGGTAGGGGGACTCTTCTCCATCATCCACGCAGCAGCGACGGTTCATTTCCGTGCAGACCATGTTGTCAGCGGTACGGTATTGAACTTGATGGCACCAGCCTTGGCTGTTTTCTTAGTGAAAGTCCTTTATAACAAAGGACAAACCGACAACCTAAGTCAGACTTTTGGACGCTTTGATTTCCCAGTCTTGGCAAATATCCCAGTTATCGGCGATATCTTCTTCAAGTCAACTAGTCTTCTTGGTTATCTGGCCATTACCTTCTCATTCCTTGCTTGGTTTATCCTCTTCAAGACTCGCTTTGGTCTTCGTCTCCGCTCTGTCGGTGAACATCCTCAAGCAGCGGATACCTTGGGAATCAATGTCTACAAAATGAGATATTTAGGGGTTATTATTTCAGGTTTCCTAGGTGGAATTGGTGGAGCGATTTATGCTCAATCCATCTCAGTTAACTTCTCAGTGACAACTATTGTTGGACCTGGATTTATCGCCCTTGCCGCGATGATCTTCGGAAAATGGAATCCAATCGGAGCCATGCTTTCTAGTCTTTTCTTTGGACTTTCACAAAGTTTGGCTGTTATCGGTTCTCAATTGCCGTTCCTACAAGGTGTGCCAACAGTTTATCTTCAAATCGCACCTTATGTCTTGACCATTCTTGTCTTGGCAGCCTTCTTTGGAAAAGCAGTCGCACCAAAAGCAGATGGTATCAACTATATCAAATCAAAATAAGCATACAAAAAAACGTCAGTTATGTTCAAACTGGCGTTTTATTTTTTAGGATTTTGATGGGTTAGGTTCAATCCCCAAGGGACTAAATTTTCAGTTTTATTTTTGATACGTGTGATATTATCCTTATGGCGAATAATAATCAAGCTAGCAAGAGCTAGGATAATAGCAATGAAGAGAGGGTCGTAGTTGCTCAGGATAAAACCAACAAGTGGAAAGAGTAGAACCCCGATAACAGCTGCGATAGATGCTGTGACACTAGAGAGTGAAATCATACTACCAAGATAGAGGGTTCCAAAGAAAACAACTGCAAGGTAGAGACAGAAGATAGGCGCAAATCCGAAAATCACACCAGCACTGGTTGCGACAGCCTTGCCACCCTTAAATCCTGCAAAGATTGGAAAGGTATGGCCAATAACAGCCAAAAGTCCAAAGATGAGAGGCGAAACGCCTTGCAGATGAAGAATAATCGGAAGAAGCGTTGCTAGGGTTCCTTTAAAAAAGTCAATGACAAAGGTTGCCATACCAGCTTTCTTACCTAAAATGCGAAAGGTATTGGTCGTTCCAGTGTTACCAGAACCATGCTCGCGTAGATTGATTTGAAAGAATACTTGTCCAATCCAGAGACCAGACGGAATCGAACCCAGCAGATAAGCTAGGATTAATAAAACTATTGTAATCATACTCCTATTATATCATGAATTGGGAAAGAAAGGCAGAGAATCTCTACTGAAATTGTCACACCGGAGAAAGAAAAATTTTGCAAAATCCTTGGAAAACCTGTAGAATAGTAAAGATGAACGAATAGGAGGTTCCTTGTGTCAAAAAAGGAAATCAATATTAACAATTATAATGATGATGCCATTCAGGTGCTAGAAGGGTTGGATGCGGTCCGAAAACGTCCAGGGATGTATATCGGATCGACCGATGGTGCTGGTCTCCACCACCTAGTTTGGGAAATCGTTGATAATGCAGTCGATGAAGCCTTGTCTGGATTTGGTGACCGTATTGATGTGACTATCAATAAAGATGGCAGTTTGACTGTGCAAGACCATGGTCGTGGGATGCCGACAGGGATGCACGCTATGGGAATTCCAACTGTTGAGGTTATCTTTACCATTCTTCATGCCGGAGGGAAATTTGGCCAAGGAGGCTACAAGACATCAGGTGGACTTCACGGGGTTGGTTCTTCTGTTGTTAATGCCCTATCTAGTTGGCTGGAGGTTGAAATCACCCGTGATGGTGCAATCTACAAGCAACGTTTTGAAAATGGTGGAAAACCTGTCACGACTCTGAAGAAAATTGGTACAGCACCTAAGTCTAAAACAGGTACCAAGGTTACTTTCATGCCTGATGCGACGATCTTTTCTACGACAGACTTCAAGTACAATACCATCTCAGAGCGTCTTAATGAATCCGCTTTCCTCTTGAAAAATGTGACCTTGTCTCTGACTGATAAACGAACAGATGAAGAGATTGAATTCCACTATGAGAATGGGGTGCAGGACTTTGTTTCTTATCTGAACGAAGACAAGGAAACATTGACGCCGGTTCTTTATTTTGAAGGGGAAGACAATGGTTTCCAAGTGGAAGTGGCCCTCCAGTACAATGACGGATTTTCAGATAATATTTTGTCCTTTGTCAATAACGTTCGTACCAAGGACGGTGGAACGCATGAAACAGGACTCAAGTCTGCCATTACCAAGGTTATGAACGACTACGCGCGTAAGACAGGTCTTCTCAAGGAAAAAGATAAAAACCTTGAAGGTTCAGACTATCGTGAGGGACTAGCGGCCGTTCTTTCTATCTTGGTTCCAGAAGAACACCTCCAGTTTGAAGGACAGACCAAGGACAAGCTAGGAAGCCCTCTTGCTCGTCCCGTTGTGGATGGCATTGTGGCTGATAAGTTGACATTTTTCCTTATGGAAAATGGGGAACTAGCTTCTAACCTTATTCGCAAGGCTATCAAGGCGCGTGATGCTCGTGAAGCGGCTCGTAAGGCGCGTGATGAGAGCCGAAATGGGAAGAAAAACAAGAAGGACAAGGGCTTGCTGTCTGGGAAATTAACCCCAGCCCAGTCCAAAAATCCTGCTAAGAATGAACTCTATCTAGTTGAGGGTGACTCTGCCGGCGGTTCTGCCAAACAAGGCCGTGACCGCAAGTTCCAGGCTATATTGCCCCTTCGTGGTAAGGTTATCAATACAGCCAAAGCCAAGATGGCGGATATCCTCAAAAATGAAGAAATCAATACCATGATTTATACCATTGGTGCGGGTGTTGGAGCAGACTTCTCCATTGAAGATGCCAACTATGATAAGATCATTATCATGACCGATGCGGATACCGACGGTGCCCATATCCAGACCTTGCTCTTGACATTTTTCTATCGTTACATGCGTCCTCTAGTCGAGGCAGGTCATGTCTATATTGCCCTCCCGCCTCTTTACAAGATGTCCAAAGGAAAAGGCAAGAAAGAAGAAGTAGCCTACGCATGGACAGACGGAGAACTAGAAGAACTCCGTAAACAGTTTGGTAAAGGAGCGACCCTTCAACGCTATAAGGGGCTTGGTGAGATGAATGCGGATCAGCTCTGGGAAACAACCATGAACCCAGAAACTCGTACCCTCATCCGTGTCACCATCGAAGACCTAGCCCGCGCCGAACGTCGCGTCAATGTTCTCATGGGAGACAAGGTCGAACCACGCCGTAAATGGATTGAGGACAATGTCAAGTTTACGCTGGAAGAAGCGACAGTATTTTAATGAAAGAAAATAATATGTTAGTAAACTGGAAATTAGAGTCGGATGTGAATGACTATGTGAAAAAGCAGTTTGAAAATCTTGGTTTGAAAAAATTGCAGGATTACAATGAAGAATCTGCTATGAGTGCTTATCTCAAAGAGGCGCTTAAGGGAGCGGCTAAGACGCAAACTAAGACTAATTTTGGAAAACCAGACTTTCATATTGAAAAATACAAACAAGTTCCTATCTTGATTGAAAACAAACTCAAATTATCTAAGTTAGTTGCTCAAACAAAGGACGGTATTAAGTTTGATGATAAATCAATTAGTGATTTTGCAGTGAATGGGGCTTTGCATTATGCGAGGGCAGTTATTGATAGTGGTAAATATCATGAAGCCGTCGCAGTTGGTGTTGCAGGTGATAATGAAGAAAATGTGACTATCAAAGTTTATTATGTCTTTGGTTCTGCTCCTAATGCCTATAAAGAGTTATCAAAGGTTACGACTTTTGATTTTTTGGAAAATGAGTCTACCTTTGAGACTTTCTACAAAGATGCTGTCTTGAGCGAAGAAGAAAAACACCAAATTCTGATTGATAGTCAAGCGACCTTGCAAGGCTATGCTAAAAAGCTCAATAAATTGATGCACAACCATAATATCACAGCTCCTCAACGGGTGCTTTATGTGTCTGGTATGCTATTATCTATGCAGGATATCGTAGATTGTAAGGGCAACAAGGTTGATGAGGGCTTAATACCTGACGATTTAAAAGGTGTGCAGTCTGAAACCAAGCGTGATGGTAAGAAAGTTGTTGATCAAATCAAGGCTTTCCTAGATGAACGTGAAATCAATGAAGATAAGAAAACTCTCATGTTGGCTTCTTTTGGAGAAATTTCCAAAGATAGCCAGCGTGACGAGTTGATCACAAATGACAAAGAAGTAGCACAACTTCTCCCTCAAAAGGAAAATTCTGTTACCAAGCAAATCTTCACTTTTATCTATGAGAATATTTTCAAGTCCATTGATGGTTTGGGTGGACATATCGATATTATGGGGGAGATGTACTCCGAATTTCTAAAGTATGCTTTGGGAGATGGAAAAGAAATTGGTATTGTTCTGACCCCTCCTTATGTTACCAAAATGATGGCGCAAATTCTGGGGATAACAAGTGAGAGCAAGGTTATGGATTTGGCGACTGGTTCAGTTGGTTTCCTCATTTCAGCGATGGAGTTGATGATAGATCATGCAAATATCAGTTTTGGGAAGGGGACTTCTCGAGCCAACGATGAGATTGCGAAGCTCAAGAAAGATAATCTACTAGGAATAGAACTAAATGCAGAGATGTATACCTTAGCGACAACCAATATGATTCTTCGTGGAGATGGATCTAGTCGAATTGAAAAAGGTTCGGCCTTCAATCGTCCTGAGAGTCTGTTTATGGATTTTAAAGCTAATCGTGTCTTGCTGAATCCCCCTTTCTCTTATGAAGAAAATGGTCTTCCTTTTATAGCCTATGGTTTGGATAAGATGGAGCGTGGCGGTCTTGGTGCTATTATCATTCAAGATAGTGCTGGTTCTGGTAAGGCGATAAAGACAGCTCAAGCTATTTTGAAAAAGCATACCCTACTTACCTCTATAAAAATGCCCGTTGACCTTTTTATTCCCATGGCAGGGGTCCAGACTTCTATCTATATTTTTAAGGCACATGAGGCACACGATTACGACCAGACGGTTAAATTTATTGACTTTAGAAATGACGGTTTTAAACGTGCTAAGCGAGGTATTTCAGAGGTTGATAATCCTATCCAGCGTTACCAAGATGTGATTAAAATTTATAAGGCTGGAAAGAGAGCGGAAGTGAGTAAAGAACTTTGGGATTTAGATGCTATCTTTATTGAGGACTTTATCACTGACAAGGGTAATGATTGGAATTTCGAACAGCACCAGATCATTGATACAAAACCAACCTTGGACGATTTTAAAAAGACTGTTGCCGACTACTTAGCTTGGGAAGTGGAACAACTCCTGAAAAGTAAGGGAGAAGATAGCTCAAAAAAATCCTAAGCCCTCGCCTTCAAAAATTGGAAGAGGAATTTGAAGCAAGTGGGGGCGAGTGGAGAGAAGTCAAAGTGGGAAAATTGTTTCATATTCGTCCCACTAAAAATTATGGTCTAACAAATCAGAAACTGTTTGCTAATTATGGTTCAGTACCAGTTGTAGTTAATTCCAGTCAAAATAATGGAATTGGGGGTTTTGGTGATTTAGAACCTACAGAACGAGGAAATATGATTACTTTTTCTGATACAACTACATCGGATAGTATTTTTTATCAACCAAATGATTTTATAGGCTATTCGCATGTGCAGGGAATGTTTCCATATGAAGAGTGGAATAAGTACAGTTTGCTGTATTTTGTAATATGCTTTAGAACGGCTACAAAAGGGAAATTTGACTACGGAAACAAATTTAATCGAGATAAGGCAAAAGAGATTTTAGTCACCATACCCTACCACAACAATAAGATAGCATTCAAATATATGGAAAACTACATCAAAGCGCTCGAGGCTTATCTAACTGTAACAAATCTCAGAGATTATCATCTTACAAAAAATGATGAAAAAGTACTTGACAAGTTTGCAAAACTTTCCGATACTAAGAGTAGAGGAGTCGGAGGACTATGCTTATTTCAAATTGCAAGATGTATTGAAATGGTGTTCTGGAATTAAAGAGTTAAATCCGTTAAAATTAGATGAATTATCCGATGAAAGCGAAAATAAATATCCTTTCTATGGACAGGCAATAATTAATAATGGTATTATTTCTTATCACAATTTGAGAAGAGAGGTTCTAAATAATCCAGATGGAAGACCAACAATTTTAATTCATTCTAATAATCAAAATATTGTCTATTTAGAGTCACCATTTTATCTAAAAGATGGACATGGTGCAACAAGTGTTCTACAATCAGAGAAATTGGACAAATATACGGCATTCTACTTAATGACTGCAATAAAAAAAGTTATTGAGAAGAGATTTAATTATAATGCCAAGGCTACCAAAATTGGGTTAAAAGAAACAGAGATTCAACTTCCAATCCAAAATGGACAAATCGACTATACATTTATGTCTGACTTTATTCGAGCAGTAGAGAAATTAGTTATCAAGGATTTAGTTATCTGGGCTGATAAAAAAATTGCTGCGACTAAGGAAGTAGTAGCAAGATAGTTCAGGAATATCTGTCCTTTTTAGGGAGTAGCTGTCCTGACTTTTAGGCAGCTACTCCCTAAAAAGGACAAGTTGAGTTTTGATAACAGCTGTTTATTTACAACTTACAAAAAGTTTACATTGAAAAAAGTAAGAAGGAGTATCTAATGAATGGTGAATAAGAAACCTAAAGGAGCGGCGAAAATTAGATTGTTCAAAATAAGTCATGCAGAGTATGGGCAAGTACTTGATGTGTTGGATGCGAAAACATCTATTTTGGATGTAAGCAATATGATTTCTAACAGAGAGCCTGATTATGAGTATTATATTCCTGAAGTGATATTTTCATTGGACAAAGAGGCTAAGGAAAATGGTTTCTATTTTAGCGGACTCAACGGAGATTTTGCTTACTTACCAAGGGTTACTACAGACATTGTAGAGTTTGAGTTGCCAGATGAACTGAAAGAACATATTGCTAAAGGACACCCTGTTTTCTATACAAAATGGCGTTAATAAGGGGAAAATATGGTGTTGGAAAATAAACTAGGCATTACAAACTCAGCCCAGCTGGCAGATGCAGAAGAAAAACTGACAAAAAAACAAGCCGCCCTGCTTTTTCAGACAGGAGACTTGTTCAAGATGGAAGTTGGGACATTTGCAGGGCTGTCAGCGATTCACCACTATCTCTTTTCAGGTATCTATGATTTCGCTGGAAAAATCCGTGATGTCAATATTGCAAAGGATAACTTTCAATTTGCCCCCCGTATTTTTTTAGAGCAATCCTTACAGTATATTGACAAACTTCCTCATGACAATTTTGATCAAGTGGTTGATAAGTATGCGGATATGAATATTGCCCATCCTTTCCGTGAGGGAAATGGACGCGCAATGCGGATTTGGCTAGATTGTATGCTTCGTGAAAAGCTGGGTAAGGTGGTAGATTGGAACGCCATTGATAAGGATGAATACTTGAATGCCATGAAGCGTAGTGCAGTATCGACTGGAGAACTCAAGTATTTACTTCTCAATAACTTGACGGATGACCTCAGTCAGACCAGTTTCTTTAAGGGAGTGGATGCTTCATACTACTACGAAGGATACAGTCTTTACCAGACAGGGGAATTATAATATAAAAACTATCCAGTAAGAAGAAGCAGACACCTAGTAATCTATAAAACGAGAAGGTACTGACATGAGAGCTGAAACAGAAATGCTAGATTTGATTTTACAGACTGCCAAAACTTTACAAGTCAAAGCTGTCGCCATGTCTGGTTCACGGACAAACCCAAAGGCCCCAAAAGATGAATTTCAAGACTATGACGTGGTCTATGTCGTGGACGATTTAGATAATCTGACGAGTGACCTTTCTTGGCTAGACCAGTTTGGCAAACGCATTATTGAGCAAGAGGTTGCTCTTGACCATCGTCGTCTCTACCTCATGCTCTTTGAGGATGGTAACCGTATTGATTTAACTCTTTGCCCAAAAGAACACATTCAAGAGTGGGTGGATAGTGAGGCTGATTATACAGTTTTGAAAGATGAGAAAGGCTTGTTTGAGTTCTATTCTCCCAGTCCTCAGCGTTTCTGGATGAGTCCAGCTAGTGCGTTAGATTTTAAAAATTCCTGCAATGAATTTTGGTGGGTATCAGCCTACGTTGTCAAAGGGATTTGTCGCAATCAAACCATCTATGCGACCGACCATCTCTACAGTATTTGCCAACAAGAACTCTTAAAAGTCTTAGCTTGGCAGGTAGCAAGTAATAAGGGAACAGTAGACGTCGGCAAGAACTACAAGTACCTCTTTAACAATTTACCTGCTGAGAAAGAAAAGGAATTCTCAAATCTGCTTGATTTCTCAAGTAGTGATAAAATCACTCAATCCTTGTTTGCTACGATGGAACTTTTCCACCAAGAAGCTCAAAGACTTGCTCAAAAGCTGGGCTTTGCCTACGATAAGGAAGTGGCTGAGAAGATGATTGAGTATGCTGAGGAAAGAGTGAAGAAGTTTGGGAATAATTGGAAAAATGAAAAAGCGAGAGGAGAAGACTCATGATTGAAAAAGTGGAACGCCTCATTACAGAGATTAATCGTATTCATCGAGAATATTCTAGAGATTATTTTGAAACGGGTAAGGTGGAAAAAATCAATCTCAAGCATACCTTTTCAAAAGTTTCGACTAAAGCGATTTTGGCCTACCGTCTGAATTTACATGAGTCAATTAATGATTATCTGATGAAAGCGGATGTCCAAGATATTGCCTATGTTTATCGTGTCAAAACTTCTGAGTCTATTTTAGATAAAATTACACGTTTTTCAGAACGTCAAGAGGGCTATCCTGTGAATTCCATTCTTAATGATATTTTTGGTGCTCGTATGATTTTAAGTTCCAAAGAGATAGCTCAAGTTATGGAGAAACTAGATGATTGGCAAGAGCTGTACGGACTAAAAAATTGGTATTTACGTGATAAAGATGGCTATGTTGGCATTCATATCTATTTTAAAAATAAAAGTAATTTTTACTACCCATGGGAACTCCAACTTTGGGATAAGAAAGATGTAGATAGCAATATCGCTAGCCATATCAAGTATAAACGAGGATTTGTGGAGTAGACATTTCAAGTGGAAATGACGATACAGGAATTGGATGAAATTCACTTACTCTATATTTTTTCTTTTTCCATAGTATTTACTCTACATTCTTCGAAAGGAGCTGAACACGCCCTAAATGCTGTGTGAAAACTCCTTATTACTAACTGAAGCAACACATTTTAAACACATTAAACTACAGAAAAGATAGTTTGGTTACTGAGTGTAACTGAACATTGGACTAATCCTTTTATCATTACACATACTCTATATTCTTTGAAAGGAGTTGAACACGCCCTAGATGCTGTGTGAAAAAGATAAATTCTCTTGTGAGTATCGCTAACTGCAAGAATTTTCTATTTTCACTTGATATTTTACGGGCTCTGTATCCTATATGAGTAACATTCAAAATATGTCCCTGGAGGACATCATGGGAGAGCGCTTTGGTCGCTACTCCAAGTACATTATTCAAGACCGGGCTTTGCCAGATATTCGTGATGGTTTGAAGCCGGTTCAGCGCCGCATTCTTTATTCTATGAATAAGGATGGCAATACCTTTGACAAGAGCTACCGTAAGTCGGCCAAGTCTGTTGGTAACATTATGGGGAATTTCCACCCACACGGGGATTCTTCTATCTATGATGCCATGGTTCGTATGTCACAGGACTGGAAAAATCGTGAGATTTTGGTTGAAATGCACGGTAATAATGGTTCGATGGACGGAGATCCGCCTGCGGCTATGCGTTATACTGAGGCGCGTTTGTCTGAGATTGCAGGCTATCTTCTTCAGGATATCGAGAAGAAGACCGTTCCTTTTTCTTGGAACTTTGATGATACCGAGAAAGAGCCGACAGTTTTACCAGCAGCCTTTCCAAACCTCTTGGTCAATGGTTCGACTGGGATTTCGGCTGGTTATGCTACAGACATTCCTCCACATAATTTAGCTGAGGTCATTGATGCTGCAGTTTACATGATTGATCATCCAACTGCCAAGGTGGATAAACTCATGGAATTCTTACCGGGACCAGACTTCCCGACAGGAGCCATCATCCAAGGCCGTGATGAAATCAAGAAAGCTTATGAAACAGGAAAAGGGCGCGTGGTTGTTCGTTCCAAGACTGAGATTGAAAAGCTAAAAGGCGGTAAGGAACAAATCGTTGTCACTGAGATTCCTTATGAAATCAACAAGGCCAATCTAGTCAAGAAAATCGATGATGTTCGTGTCAATAATAAGGTGGCTGGTATTGCTGAGGTTCGTGATGAGTCTGACCGTGACGGTCTTCGTATCGCGATTGAGCTCAAGAAAGACGCCAATACGGAGCTTGTTCTTAATTATCTTTTCAAATATACAGACCTGCAAATCAACTACAACTTTAACATGGTGGCGATTGACAATTTCACACCTCGTCAGGTCGGGATTGTTCCAATCCTGTCTAGCTATATCGCCCACCGTCGAGAAGTGATTTTGGCGCGTTCACGCTTTGACAAGGAAAAGGCTGAGAAGCGTCTCCATATTGTCGAAGGTTTGATTCGTGTGATTTCGATTTTGGACGAAGTCATTGCTCTTATCCGTGCATCTGAGAATAAGGCTGACGCCAAGGAAAACCTCAAAGTCAGCTATGATTTTACAGAGGAGCAGGCAGAGGCAATTGTTACCTTACAACTTTACCGTTTGACCAATACAGATGTGGTTGTCTTGCAGGAAGAAGAAGCAGAACTTCGTGAAAAGATTGCCATGCTGGCGGCTATTATCGGTGATGAACGGACCATGTACAATCTCATGAAGAAAGAGCTTCGTGAGGTCAAGAAGAAATTTGCGACACCACGTTTGAGTTCTTTAGAAGACACTGCGAAAGCAATTGAGATTGATACAGCTAGTTTGATTGCTGAGGAGGATACCTATGTCAGCGTGACCAAGGCAGGTTACATCAAGCGTACTAGCCCACGTTCCTTTGCCGCTTCAACCCTGGAAGAAATTGGCAAACGTGATGATGACCGTTTGATTTTTGTACAAGCTGTCAAGACAACACAGCACCTTTTGATGTTCACGACGCTTGGAAATGTCATTTATCGACCAATCCATGAATTGGCAGACATTCGCTGGAAGGACATCGGAGAGCATCTGAGCCAGACCATTACAAACTTTGAAACTAACGAAGAGATTCTTTATGTGGAAGTCGTGGATCAGTTTGATGATGCGACAACTTATTTTGCAGCTACTCGTCTCGGTCAAATCAAGCGTGTAGAACGCAAAGAATTCACTCCATGGCGAACCTACAAGTCTAAGTCTGTCAAGTATGCTAAACTAAAAGATGAGACAGACCAAATTGTAGCAGTGGCTCCGATTAAACTGGATGATGTTTTCTTGATTAGCCAAAACGGTTATGCCCTGCGTTTCAATATCGAAGAGGTTCCTGTTGTCGGTGCCAAGGCTGCAGGTGTCAAGGCTATGAACTTGAAAGAAGATGATGTTCTCCAATCTGCCTTTATCTGTAATACCTCGTCCTTCTACCTCTTGACTCAGCGTGGAAGTTTGAAACGTGTTTCTATTGACGAAATTCCAGCAACCAGCCGTGCCAAACGTGGTTTACAAGTTTTGCGTGAGTTGAAAAACAAACCGCATCGTGTCTTCTTAGCAGGAGCAGTTGCAGAGCAAGGCTTCGTTGGTGACCTCTTTAGTACAGAAGTGGACGAGAACGATCAAACTTTGCTTGTCCAATCGAATAAAGGAACAGTCTATGAAATCCGATTGCAAGACTTGAACCTGTCAGAACGCACAAGTAACGGTAGCTTCATCTCTGACACGATTTCAGATGAAGAAGTTTTTGAGGCTTATCTTCAGGAAGCTTATACAGAATTTGAATCTAAGAAATGATAAAAAACAATGAAAAGCTTTTAATTGAGAAATTTCTTAAGCCATAGATTTAAGACTTGAATTTGATTATATATACAAAAAATGAACAGTAGAATTCCCAAGTGGTAGGGACTTAATCCTGTTCGTTTTCTTATTTTCATTGGTATAGGCTGCCTGGCATTTAATTGTGGAATTATTAATATGTGGTCAATTATTCAAGCTGGATTAATAAAAAATAATATTTTTTAAGAAAACGATTGCGCATATATTGTTTTTTTGTTATAATATTATTGTTTCAAGAGAACGCGTTCAAGAAATAATTCGTTCAAGTATATAATCATATAATATAGGAGTTTTGTATGTCTCAAAATAAACAAGATAAAGGATTTCGTTATTCTATTCGTAAACGTAGTGTTGGAGTATGTGGTGTTGCTATTGCAACATTTTTGCTAGCTTCTGGCCTTGTATTTCAAACAAATGTAGTAAAAGCGACAGAGCCAAGTGTGGCTGCAGTTGCTGGTGAAAATATTGCTGCTCATAAACCTGCGAGTCAGAGTTCAATTGCTTATGGAGGAGATGCTTCTAGAGCAGTTGACGGTAATCGTGATAACGCATGGAGTCACCGTTCCGTTACCCATACAGATTTTCAAGATCATTCTTGGTGGAAAGTTGATTTAGAGAAAGAAGAATCAGTAGGAATTGTTCGTATTTACAATCGTGGAGATGGGGATGTAGCAAATCGTTTATCTAATTTTGATGTTATTTTGTTGGATAAAGATGGAAATGAAGTAACTCGTCAACACATCGATAGCTTAAACAATCAACCAACAATTGACGTTCAATTCACTGGAGTTAATGCACGATATGTTAAAGTGGAGCTAAATAATTCAAAAACACCACTTAGCTTAGCAGAGGTAGAAGTGTATCGTTCTGCAAAAGAAAAAGCAGTGACTAATACTAAATCTGAAAGCAAAGCAAAAACAGATTTTACTGCAGAACTAAATAAATATTTGTTTGGTTTGAATTATGATAAAACAAATATTTTAACTAGACGAGGCGAGGCAATAGAAAATTACACGAATACAAGCACAAAACAACAAGGAAGTGAATTTGTGGTTGTGGAAAAAGTGAAGAAGAACCTTTCTAGTGGTCACGCTGATGTTGCTATTAATGGCAACGGAGATATTTTCCTAGGTGCTTTGTTTAAAGCAAATCAAGATCTCTTAGAAAATAAACCACAACAAATTAGCTTAGATCGTAACAAAGGTAGAATTAGTGTTGATTTACCAGGAATGGTAGGCGGAGATAGCTATGTAGATGCTACACCAACTGTAAGTGGTATGCAGGAAGGTGTAAATACCCTGTTAAATCGTTGGCATGAAAAATATGCTGGTAAAAATCCTGCTCCAGCACGTATGCAGTACGAATCAACTTCTGCTTATAGCATGAATCAATTAAAAGCCAAATTCGGAAGTGACTTTGAAAAAGTTGGAGTTAATTTAAAAATTGACTTTGAAGCTGTCAATAAAGGTGAAAAACAAATTGAGGTAGTTGATTTTAAACAAGTTTACTATACTGCTAACTTTGATGCTCCAAAAAATCCATCAGATGTATTTGCCTCAGGAGTAACAGTTGATCAATTGAAAGCACGTGGAATTGATGAAAATACTCCTCCTGTATATGTATCAAGCGTGTCATACGGACGTCAAATGTATGTCAAATTTGAAACAACAAGCAAGAGTACAGAATTGAAAGCAGCTATCAATGCTGTCATTAAAGGAGTACCTATTAAAGCTGAATCTGAATGGGCGCGTGTCTTGAAGAATACAACTGTAACAGTTTCAATCGTAGGTGGAAATGCTGATGGCGCTGCACGCGTTGTGACAGGTACAGTAGAAGATTTGAAGAAATTGATTCAAGAAGGAGCTACTTTCAGTACGCAAAACCCTGCTGTTCCAATTTCTTACAAGACTGCATTCTTGAAAGATAATCAAGTAGCCACAATTCAAAGTAATACAGACTACATTGAAACTAAAGTGACTTCATACAAAAATGGTTACCTCAATTTACACCATAAGGGAGCTTATATCGCTCGTTACTATGTTTACTGGGATGAAGTAACTTATGATAAGGATGGAATTGAAAGTATTCGCTCACGTCAATGGGAAGATAATGGTAAAAACAGGACAGCTGGTTTCCAAACTGAACTTCAATTTAGAGGAAATGTGCGCAATATACGCGTGAAGATTCAAGAAAAAACAGGTCTTGTTTGGGAACCATGGCGTACAGTTTACAATCGTACAGACCTTCCTCTTGTTCAAAAACGTACAATTATTAACTCAGGTACAACACTAAGACCAAAATACGATGAAAAAGTTGAAAATAACTAATTTTTCACTTGTAAAAGGAATCAGTTCTAAGAGCTGGTTCTTTTTATTTCTAATACTTCTTCGAAATCAAAAATCAACAAAGATAGTCAATTATTTCTTATCAATCCATTAATCATAGTAGATTGAATCGAGAATAGTACGCCACGACTGCTAAAATATTCCTATACATTAATTTGACTTTCTTAATCGATTTATTCACATCTTATTTCAATCTACTATAGCGTTCCAGTTTTATATTAAATCTAAAATCAGTATTTTGAATTATAGAAAACAAGTCTTCTGGTCTGCTTTTTGACTTTTGTATTTTTTCCTAAACATGGAGTTTTGGGCCAGACTTTTGAAAAAATTTTTTTAATGAGGTGAAAATTGTTAAATTTAAGCATAATATCTTGTAAAAAATTCTAAAATCCTTTAAAATAAAAGAGTTGGAGGAGTTTATGAATGTAAATCAGATTGTACGGATTATTCCTACTTTAAAAGTTAATAATAGAAAATTAAATGAAACATTTTATATTGAAACCCTTGGCATGAAGGCCTTGTTAGAAGAGTCGGCCTTTCTGTCACTAGGGGATCAAACAGGTCTAGAAAAGCTGGTTTTAGAAGAAGCTCCAAGTATGCGTACTCGTAAGGTAGAGGGGAGAAAAAAATTAGCTAGATTGATTGTCAAGGTGGAAAATCCCTTAGAAATTGAAGGCCTCTTATCTAAAACAGATTCGATTCATCGATTATACAAGGGGCAAAATGGCTACGCTTTTGAAATTTACTCTCCAGAAGATGATTTGATTTTGATTCACGCAGAAGATGACAGAGCAAGTCTAGTAGAAGTAGGAGAAAAGCTTGAATTTCAAACAGATTTGGAATCAATTTCTTTAAGTAAATTTGAGATTTCTATGGAATTATATCTCCCAACTGATATCGAAAGTTTCTTGGAATCATCTGAAATTGGGACATCCCTTGATTTTATCCCAGCACAGGGGCAGGATTTGACTGTGGACAATACGGTTACTTGGGACTTATCAATGCTCAAGTTCTTGGTCAATGAATTAGACATAGCAAGTCTTCGCAAGAAATTTGAGTCTACCGAATATTTTATTCCTAAGTCTGAAAAATTCTTCCTTGGAAAAGATCGAAATAATGTTGAATTGTGGTTTGAAGAAGTATGAAGTGGACCAAGATTATTAAAAAAATAGAAGAACAAATCGAGGCAGGGATTTATCCTGGAGCCTCTTTTGCGTATTTTAAGGACAATCAATGGACAGAGGTCTATTTAGGCCAGAGTGCCCCAGAACATGGCTTGCAGACTGAGGCAGGACTAGTTTATGATCTAGCTAGTGTCAGCAAAGTTGTTGGGGTTGGCACCGTTTTTACCTTCTTGTGGGAAAACGGTCAATTAGATATTGACAGACCAGTAACCGATTTTTTAGCTGAGAGTGATTATCCAGACATCACTATTCGCCAGCTTTTAACCCATGCTACAGATCTTGATCCTTTTATTCCAAATCGAGACCTTTTAACAGCCTCAGAATTAAAGGGAGCTATGTTTCATCTCAACAGACGAAGTCAGCCAGCCTTTCTTTATTCGGATGTCCATTTTTTACTTTTGGGCTTTATTTTGGAAAGAATTTTTAATCAAGACTTGGATGTGATTTTACAAGAACAAGTCTGGAATCTTTGGGGAATGACGAAAACCAAGTTTGGCCCTGTTGAGTTTGCTGTTCCAACAGTTAGGGGTGTAGAGGCAGGCATGGTACATGATCCCAAGGCTCGCCTCCTGGGCAGACATGCAGGGAGTGCTGGTTTGTTTTCGACTGTAAAGGATTTACAAATCTTTTTAGAACACTATTTAGCAGATGATTTTGCAAGAGATTTGAGTCAAAATTTTTCTCCTTTGGATGACAAGGAACGTTCTTTGGCATGGAATTTGGAAGGAGATTGGCTAGACCATACGGGTTATACAGGTACCTTTATCATGTGGAATCGTCAGAATCAAGAAGCGATCATTTTCCTATCCAACCGTACCTATGAAAAGGATGAGAGAGCTCAATGGATTGTAGACCGCAATCAAGTGATGGACTTGATTCGTAAAGAAGAGTAAGGAGAGACATGTCAAATAGTTTAAAAGGGACTTTACTAACAGTTGTGGCTGGGATTGCTTGGGGCTTGTCAGGAACGAGTGGCCAATACCTGATGGCACACGGAATTTCGGCTCTGGTTTTGACCAACTTGCGTCTTTTAATCGCTGGTGGAATTCTCATGCTCTTGGCTTATGCTACTGCAAAGGATAAAATGCTAGCCTTTTTAAAGGATAGAAAGAGTTTGCTGTCTCTTCTCATTTTTGCTCTAATTGGTCTTTTTCTCAACCAGTTTGCCTATCTAACTGCTATTCAGGAAACCAATGCAGGAACAGCGACTGTGCTTCAGTATGTTTGTCCTGTAGGAATTTTAATTTATAGCTGTATCAAAGATAAGGTAGCACCGACACTGGGAGAGATAGTTTCTATCATATTAGCCATCGGAGGGACCTTCCTGATCGCCACTCATGGGCAGTTGGACCAGTTATCTATGACACCTTCGGGACTGTTCTGGGGGCGTATTTTCTGCTCTGACTTACGCACTTTATATCATTTTGCCCATAGCCTTGATTAAGAAGTGGGGGAGCAGTTTGGTCATTGGTGTGGGAATGGTCATAGCTGGTTTGGTCGCCCTTCCTTTTGCAGGGGTTCTACAGGCCGATATACCGACTAGTCTTGATTTTCTCCTTGCTTTTGCGGGTATTATCCTTATCGGGACTGTCTTTGCCTATACAGCCTTTCTAAAAGGAGCCAGTCTGATTGGGCCGGTCAAGTCAAGTTTGTTGGCTTCAATTGAGCCAATTTCGGCTGTTTTCTTTGCCTTCCTAATCATGAATGAACAATTTTATCCCATTGATTTTCTTGGTATGACAATGATTTTAATTGCAGTAACTCTGATTTCTTTGAAAGATTTACTCTTAGAAAAATAAAAAAGCCTCTTTGTCTGTGACAGAGAGGTTTTATATAGTATTTTATACTCAATGAAAATCAAAGAGCAAACTAGGAAACTAGCCGTAGGTTGCTCAAAGCACTGCTTTGAGGTTGTAGATGAAACTGACGAAGTCAGTAACCATATCTACGGCAAGACGACGTTGACACGTTTTGAAGAGATTTTCGAAGAGTATTAATTGTTTTCAAGATAAAATTCAAAACGTTCACCAACATATTGACTTTTTACGTATTCAAAAGCAGTCCCATCTTCTAAGTAGGAAACCTGAGTCAAACCAAGAATAGCATGTCCTTTTTCAACTTCCAAATAGTGGGCAATCTTTTCTTTAGCAAGGCGAGCATAGATGGTCTGTTGAGATTTGCCGATACGGTAGCCGTGTTTTTGCAAGGTTTGGAAGAAATGACTGGTGATTTCTTCTTTTTTAAAGTTCTTAATGAATTTTTCAGGAATAGAAGCAACTTCATAAACCAGAGGAACTTTGTCGGCATAGCGAACCCGCTCCATTCGGATAATATTCTCCGTTGGAGAAATACCTAGCTTGGCAACTTCCTGCTCATTGGGAATGGTTTTTCTGTAGGAAATGAGTTGGCTAGAGGGAACTTTACCTTGGGACTTAACAATTTCAGTAAAACTGGTTGTCCCTCGCATCTTTTCTTGTACCCGAGTACTGGATACAAAGGTACCACTTCCAACTCTGCGCTCCAGAACACCTTCTTCAACTAATAGAGATACGGCTTGGCGGAGGGTCATGCGACTGACCGCAAACTGCTCTGCTAAATCTCTTTCACTGGGAAGCCTCTTACCAATAGCCCAACGGTGCTCGTCAATATCCTTTTTAATCTGATCATGGATTTTCATATAAGCAGGTAGCATATTTTTCACTTCATTTCTATCTTTTCTCTATTGTACCCCAATAAACTAGAAAAAGTCAAACTTCGCCTTGTTTATACT
>NZ_AEDV01000032.1 GCF_000148545.1 Streptococcus mitis SK597
CAAAACACCGCTTTGGGGTTGCAGATAAAGTTGACGTGGTTTGAAGAGTATTAGACTAATTTCCACTTTGGTCAGGCAAGTGGAAGTTACTGAAATAATTCCTATTTGTAAAACTCTGATAAGTCTTGGCTGATTTTGGAGAAATGTGGTATAATTTTTCTTATGGAAAAGATTATCATTACAGCAACTGCTGAAAGTATTGAACAAGTTAAACAACTGCTCGAAGCTGGCGTAGACCGTATATATGTCGGTGAGAAAGATTTTGGCCTTCGTCTACCAACAACCTTTAGTCATGACCAATTGCGTGAAATCGCTAAGCTGGTTCATGATGCTGGTAAGGAATTGATTGTTGCGGTTAACGCCCTCATGCACCAAGATATGATGGATCGTATCAAGCCTTTCTTAGACTTTTTGGAAGAAATCAAGACAGACTACATTACGATTGGGGATGCAGGTGTCTTTTATGTGGTCAATCGCGATGGTTATTCCTTTAAGACCATCTACGATGCTTCAACTATGGTGACAAGTAGTCGCCAGATTAACTTCTGGGGACAAAAGGCTGGTGCTTCTGAGGCTGTTTTGGCGCGTGAAATTCCATCAGCTGAACTTTTCAAAATGCCAGAGATTTTGGAAATTCCTGCCGAAGTTTTGGTTTACGGTGCCAGTGTCATCCATCATTCTAAACGTCCGCTCTTGCAAAACTACTATAACTTTACGCATATCGATGATGAAAAGACCCGTAAGCGTGACCTTTTCTTGGCTGAGCCAAGTGATCCTGAGAGCCATTACTCTATTTTTGAAGACAATCATGGAACCCATATCTTTGCCAACAATGACCTTGATTTGATGACCAAATTAACAGAATTGGTGGAGCATGGCTTTACTCACTGGAAACTAGAAGGGCTCTACACACCTGGTCAGAACTTTGTTGAGATTGCAAAACTCTTTATCCAAGCGCGTAGCTTGATCCAAGAGGGCAACTTTAGTCATGACCAAGCCTTCTTACTGGATGAAGAAGTACGCAAGTTACACCCTAAAAACCGTTTCCTTGATACAGGATTTTATGACTACGATCCTGATATGGTTAAATAAAGTAAATGGATAGTTGAGAGAAGGAAGGTGCAAACATTTCTTCTCTCAATTTTTCTTATTTTTTCACCATTTTTAAAAAATCAGTAGGCTAGGATGCTCTGTTTACTGGGAATTTTAATACAAGTAACCTTCTTGAGTTTGAAAATTATCCCATGTTTGCAGGTGCCAAATGGCCCTTTTTTTGGTATAATTTTTTATAATGAAAACGATTGGTAATCGCTATGTTGTGGTGGATTTAGAGGCAACTAGCACAGGTAGTAAGGCTAAAATTATCCAAGTGGGAATTGTTGTGATTGAGGATGGGAAAATCGTCGATCGCTATACGACGGATGTCAATCCACATGAACCCTTGGATGCTCATATTCAAGAACTGACAGGGCTAACTGATCAACGTCTGGCGCAAGCACCTGATTTTTCGCAAGTTGCCAGAAAAATCTTTGACTTGGTGGAGGATGGGATTTTTGTAGCCCATAATGTTCAGTTTGATGCCAATCTCTTGGCGGAAAATTTATTTTTTGAAGGTTATGAGCTAAGAAATCCTCGTGTTGATACGGTCGAATTGGCTCAGGTATTTTTCCCAGAACTGGAAAAATATAGTTTACCTATATTGTGTCGAGAATTAGGAATTCCTCTTAAGCACGCTCACACAGCCCTTTCAGATGCCCAAGCTACTGCGGAATTACTCTTATTTCTACGGGAAAAGATGGCCCAGCTTCCTAAAGGTCTCTTGGAACGCTTGCTGGAAATGGCTGATGCTCTCTTATACGAGTCTTACCTGGTTATTGAAGAAATTTATCGTAACCAATCTATCCTTAGTTCTCCAGACTTGATTGAAGTTCAAGGGCTATATTTCAAGAAAACTGCAGATTCCATGGAGTCACGAAAACTATCCCAAGATTTTTCTAAGAATATTTCTCTGTTGAACCTTGAAGTGAGGGAGGAACAAGAAAGTTTTGCTAAAGAGGTTGGCTTGCTATTGAAAGATGAGCCTGTCTCTCTGATTCAAGCGCCGACTGGGATTGGGAAAACTTATGGCTATCTCTTACCCGCTTTGTCTCAAGCCAAAGAGCGTCAAATTGTTCTTAGCGTTCCGACAAAGATTCTTCAAAATCAAATCATGGAAGAAGAAGGTAAACGTCTCAAGGAAGTGTTCCATATAGATATTCATAGTTTAAAGGGACCACACAATTATCTGAAGTTGGATGCCTTTTATCGTTCCTTGCAGGAAAATGATGAAAATCGCTTATTTAGACGCTTTAAAATGCAACTCTTGGTCTGGCTGACAGAGACAGAAACGGGGGATTTGGATGAGATTGGTCAACTCTACCGTTACCAACATTTTCTGACAGATCTTCGTCATGACGGGAATTTATCATCTCAAAGCTTATTTGTGACGGAAGATTTTTGGAAACGTAGTCAAGAAAGGGCACAAACCTGCAAGCTTTTAGTGACCAATCATGCCTATCTTGTAACCAGACTTGAAGATAATCCTGAATTTGTCAGTGACCGTTTATTGATTATTGATGAAGTTCAAAAGATTTTGTTAGCTCTAGAAAATCTGCTTCAAGAGACCTACGATATCCAGTCTATTATTGATTTGCTTGATAAGGCTTTACTGGAGGAGCAAAATAAGGTTCAACAACGAATACTAGAAAGTATTCGCTTTGAGTGCTTCTACTTGATAGAACAATTTCAGTCTGGAAAATCTAAGAAAAATATCTTAGATTCTCTTGCCAATCTCCACCAGTATTTTTCAGAATTAGAAGTAGAAGGCTTTGAGGAGCTGGTTCGCTATTTTACAGCTGACCGAGATTACTGGCTTGAAGCAATTGAAACGAGTCAAAAGAAAATTCAGATTTCTTCTACAAAATCAGGCCGTATTCTTCTATCTTCTTCAATACCTAATTCATGTCAAGTCTTGGGAGTGTCGGCTACTCTTGAGATTAGTCAGAGAGTTTCTTTGGCAGACCTTTTGGGTTATCCTGAAGCTAAATTTGTTAAGATTGAAGCTGGTAAAAAACAGGATCAAGAAGTGATCTTGGTCAAAGATTTTCCCCTGGTAACAGAAACCTCCTTAGAAGTCTACGCCAAAGATGTAGCTGATTTGCTGATGGGAGTTCAAGATTTCCAGCAACCTATTTTGGCTCTCTTTACTGCTAAAGACATGCTTCTAGCAGTTTCAGACATACTTCCTGTAAGCCATCTGGTCCAGTATAAAAATGGGGATGTTCATCAGCTAAAGAAACGCTTTGAAAAAGGTGAACAACAAATCTTGCTTGGCGCAGCAAGTTTCTGGGAGGGAGTTGATTTTTCAAGCCATCCTTTTGTGATTCAAGTTGTACCGAGACTTCCTTTCCAAAATCCTCAAGAACCCTTGACGAAAAAGATCAATCAGGAACTAATTCAAGAAGGGAAAAATGCCTTTTATGATTATCAGTTGCCAATGGCCATTATTCGTTTAAAACAAGCTTTGGGAAGAAGTATGAGATGCGAACACCAACGTTCTTTAACCCTCATTCTGGATAGAAGAATCGTCGGAAAACGATATGGCAAGCAAATAGTGACTTCTCTAGCAAAAGAAGCGACTATTAAAACCGTCTCTCGATCCGAAGTTAGTGAGGCTATTGATAGATTTTTAAATGAACTTTGATAAATAGTATTGTATGAAAGTATAAGGTTAGTGTATATGAAACGTTCTCTCGACTCTAGAGTCGATTATAGTTTGCTATTGCCAGTATTTTTTCTACTGGTTATTGGCGTGGTGGCTATCTATATAGCTGTTAGTCATGATTATCCAAACAATATTCTGCCCATTTTAGGGCAGCAGGTCGCCTGGATTGCCTTGGGGCTTGTGATTGGTTTTGTGGTCATGCTCTTTAATACAGAATTTCTTTGGAAAGTGACACCCTTTCTATATATATTAGGTTTGGGACTCATGGTCTTGCCGATCGTCTTTTATAATCCAAGCCTAGTTGCATCAACGGGTGCCAAAAACTGGGTATCAATAAATGGAATTACCCTATTCCAACCATCAGAATTTATGAAGATATCCTATATCCTCATGTTGGCCCGTGTCATTGTCCAATTTACAAAGAAACATAAGGAATGGCAACGTACAGTTCCGCTGGACTTTTTATTAATTTTTTGGATGATTATCTTTACCGTTCCAGTCCTAGTTCTTTTGGCACTTCAAAGTGACTTGGGGACGGCTTTGGTTTTTGTAGCCATTTTCTCAGGAATCGTATTACTATCAGGAGTTTCTTGGAAAATTATTATTCCAGTATTTGTGACTGCTGTAACGGGAGTTGCTGGTTTCTTAGCTATTTTTATCAGCAAGGACGGAAGGGCTTTTCTTCATCAATTAGGAATGCCGACCTACCAAATCAATCGTATCTTGGCTTGGCTCAATCCATTTGACTTTGCCCAAACAACCACTTATCAGCAGGCTCAAGGGCAGATTGCGATTGGTAGTGGTGGCTTGTTTGGTCAAGGTTTTAATGCTTCTAATCTGCTTATCCCAGTTCGAGAGTCGGATATGATTTTCACGGTCATTGCAGAAGATTTTGGCTTTATTGGCTCTGTCCTTGTTATCGCCCTTTATCTCATGCTCATTTTTCGTATGTTGAAGATTACTCTCAAATCAAATAACCAATTCTACACCTATATTTCTACAGGTTTGATTATGATGTTGCTCTTCCACATTTTTGAAAATATCGGAGCTGTGACGGGCTTGCTTCCTTTGACTGGGATTCCCTTGCCTTTTATTTCGCAAGGAGGATCGGCTATTATCAGTAACTTGATTGGTGTTGGCTTGCTTTTATCGATGAGTTACCAGACAAACCTAGCTGAAGAAAAGAGTGGAAAAGTCCGATTCAAACGGAAAAAGGTTGTATTAAAACAAATCAAATAAGGAGAAAATCATGGTTAAAGTAGCAGTCATGTTAGCTCAGGGCTTTGAAGAAATTGAAGCTTTGACAGTTGTAGATGTCTTGCGTCGAGCCAATATCACATGTGATATGGTTGGCTTTGAAGAGCAAGTAACGGGTTCGCATGCAATCCAAGTAAGAGCAGATCATGTCTTTGATGGAGATTTATCAGACTATGACATGATTGTCCTTCCTGGAGGAATGCCTGGTTCTGCACATTTGCGTGACAATCAGGCCTTGATCCAAGAGTTGCAAAGTTTTGAGCAAGAAGGGAAGAAACTGGCAGCTATTTGTGCGGCGCCAATTGCCCTCAATCAAGCAGGGCTATTGAAAAATAAGCAGTACACTTGCTATGACGGCGTTCAAGAGCAAATCCTTGATGGTCAATACGTCAAGGAAACAGTAGTGGTAGATGGTCATTTGACAACCAGTCGAGGCCCCTCTACAGCTCTTGCTTTTGCCTACGAGTTGGTGGACCAACTAGGAGGAGACGCAGAGAGTTTACGAACAGGAATGCTCTATCGAGATGTCTTTGGTAAAAATCAATAAAACGGGAGTTAACCTCTCGTTTTTTTATGTGGAAAACTCAGGGAAATCATCGCTTTTTCCATAAAAAAATGCTATAATGAAGGGTATGAAATATCACGATTATATCTGGGATTTAGGTGGAACTTTACTGGATAATTACGAAACTTCAACAGCTGCATTTGTTGAAACATTAGCGCTGTATGGTATCACACAAGATCATGACAGTGTCTATCAAGCTTTAAAGGTTTCTACTGATTTTGCGATTGAGACATTCGCTCCCAACTTAGAGAATTTTTTAGAAAAATACAGGGAAAATGAAGCCAGAGAGCTTGAACACCCGATTTTGTTTGAAGGAGTTTCTGAATTATTGGAAGACATTTCAAATCAAGGTGGGCGTCATTTCTTGGTTTCTCACAGAAATGATCAGGTTTTGGAAATTTTAGAAAAAACCTCTATAGCAGCTTATTTTACAGAAGTGGTGACTTCTAGCTCAGGCTTTAAGAGAAAGCCAAATCCCGAGTCCATGCTTTATTTAAGAGAAAAGTATCAGATTAACTCTGGTCTTGTCATTGGTGATCGACCGATTGATATCGAAGCAGGTCAAGCTGCAGGATTGGATACCCACTTGTTTACCAGTATCGTGAATTTAAGACAAGTATTAGACATGTAAGAAAAAGGAATAAGATGACAGAAGAAATCAAAAATCTGCAGGCACAAGATTATGATGCCAGTCAAATTCAAGTTTTAGAGGGCTTAGAGGCTGTTCGTATGCGTCCAGGGATGTATATCGGATCAACCTCAAAAGAAGGTCTTCACCACCTAGTCTGGGAAATCGTTGATAACTCAATCGATGAGGCCTTGGCAGGATTTGCCAGCCATATTCAAGTCTTTATTGAGCCAGATGATTCGATTACTGTTGTCGATGATGGACGTGGGATTCCAGTCGATATTCAGGAAAAAACAGGTCGACCTGCCGTTGAGACTGTCTTTACTGTCCTTCACGCTGGAGGTAAATTTGGCGGTGGTGGCTATAAGGTCTCAGGTGGTCTTCACGGAGTAGGGTCATCAGTAGTTAATGCCCTTTCCACTCAATTAGACGTTCATGTCCACAAAAACGGAAAGATTCATTACCAAGAATACCGTCGTGGTCATGTCGTCGCAGACCTTGAGGTAGTCGGAGATACAGATAGAACTGGAACAACGGTTCACTTCACACCAGACCCAGAAATCTTTACGGAAACAACAACCTTTGATTTTGATAATTAAATAAACGGATTCAAGAGTTAGCCTTTCTAAATCGCGGTCTTCAAATCTCCATCACAGATAAGCGTGAAGGTTTGGAACAAACCAAGCATTACCATTATGAGGGTGGGATTGCTAGTTACGTTGAATATATCAATGAGAACAAGGATGTGATCTTTGATATACCAATCTACACAGACGGTGAGATGGATGATATCACAGTTGAGGTAGCCATGCAGTACACAACTGGTTACCATGAAAATGTCATGAGTTTCGCCAATAATATTCATACACATGAAGGTGGAACGCATGAACAAGGTTTCCGTACAGCCTTGACACGTGTTATCAACGATTATGCTCGTAAAAATAAGTTACTGAAAGACAATGAAGACAACCTAACAGGGGAAGATGTTCGCGAAGGCTTAACTGCAGTTATCTCAGTTAAACACCCAAATCCACAGTTTGAAGGACAAACTAAGACCAAACTGGGGAATAGCGAAGTGGTCAAGATTACCAATCGCCTCTTCAGTGATGCCTTTTCCGATTTCCTCATGGAAAATCCACAGATTGCCAAACGTATCGTGGAAAAAGGGATTTTAGCTGCCAAGGCTCGTGTGGCTGCCAAGCGTGCGCGTGAAGTCACTCGTAAAAAATCTGGTTTGGAAATTTCCAACCTTCCAGGGAAACTAGCAGACTGTTCTTCTAACAATCCTGCTGAAACAGAACTCTTCATCGTCGAAGGAGACTCAGCTGGTGGATCAGCCAAATCGGGTCGTAACCGTGAATTTCAGGCAATTCTTCCAATCCGCGGTAAGATTTTGAACGTTGAAAAGGCAAGTATGGATAAGATTCTAGCTAACGAAGAAATTCGTAGTCTTTTCACAGCGATGGGAACAGGATTTGGAGCAGAATTTGATGTTTCGAAAGCCCGTTACCAAAAACTCGTTTTGATGACCGATGCCGATGTCGATGGAGCCCACATTCGTACCCTTCTTTTGACCTTGATTTATCGTTATATGAAACCAATTCTAGAAGCTGGTTATGTTTATATCGCCCAACCACCAATCTATGGTGTCAAGGTTGGAAGCGAGATTAAAGAATACATCCAGCCAGGTGCAGATCAAGAAATTAAACTCCAAGAAGCCTTGACTCGCCATAGTGAAGGACGCGCCAAACCAACCATTCAGCGTTATAAAGGTTTGGGTGAGATGGACGATCATCAGTTATGGGAAACAACCATGGATCCGGAACATCGCTTGATGGCAAGAGTTTCTGTGGATGATGCTGCAGAAGCAGATAAAATCTTTGATATGTTGATGGGGGATCGAGTAGAGCCTCGTCGTGAATTCATCGAAGAAAATGCCGTCTATAGTACACTTGATGTCTAAAAAATCGGGAGAAGTAGTTCCCTTGGTCTAAAAAATATGATATAATCATTACGATTGTTTCAAGTAAAAAAGGAGTTTAATATGTCTGCTATACTAGTAATTTATTTGATAATTGCAGTTGCAGTTTTATTGGTCATTGCTTATGCTATCGCAATCTATGTAAGGAAACGCAATGAAAGTAAACTAGCAATTTTAGAAGAGAAAAAAGAAGAACTGTACAATCTTCCAGTTAATGATGAAGTTGAAGCTGTAAAAAATATGCACTTGATTGGACAAAGTCAGGTGACTTTCCGTGAATGGAATCAAAAATGGGTTGATTTATCTCTTAATTCTTTTGCCGATATCGAAAATAACCTTTTCGAGGCAGAAGGTTATAACAACTCATTCCGTTTTTTCAAAGCTAGTCATCAAATTGACCAAATCGAGAGCCAAATTACCTTGATTGAAGAAGATATTGCGGCAATTCGCAATGCCTTGGCAGATTTGGAGAAACAAGAGTCTAAAAATAGTGGACGTGTTCTTCATACCTTGGACTTGTTTGAAGAGTTGCAACACCGAGTTGCTGATCATTCTGAAGAATATGGCCAAGGTTTATCTGAAATTGAAAAACAATTGGAAAATATCCAATCAGAGTTTTCTCAGTTTGTAACTTTAAATTCGTCAGGTGACCCAGTAGAAGCTGCTGTGATTTTGGATAATGCTGAAAATCATATCTTGGCTTTGACACATATTGTTGATCGTATACCAGCAATTGTAGCAACATTATCTAAAGACCTACCTGATCAGCTGGAAGATTTAGAAGATGGCTACCGTAAGCTTTTAGATGCTAATTATCATTTTGCTGAAACGGATATTGAAGCGCGTTTCCAACTGCTTTATGAAGCTCTCAAGAAAAATCATGAGAATATTGCGAAACTAGAATTGGATAATGCAGAGTATGAAAATACTCAAATCCAAGAAGAGATTAATGCACTTTATGATATCTTTACAAGAGAAATTGCGGCACAGAAAGTGGTAGAAGGTTTAGTAGCAACACTTCCTACTTATCTTCAACACATGAAGGAAAATAATGCTTTATTGATAGAAGACATTGAGCGTTTGAGTAAAAGTTATTTACTTTCTGAATCGGATGCAAGTCATGTTCGTCGTTTACAGTCCGAATTAGAAAGCTTTGAGACTGCTATTATCGAGGCAACTTCAAATCAAGATGAACCAACTCAAGCATATTCAATTCTTGAAGAAAATCTTGAATCTTTACAGGAAAATCTTAAAGAGATTGAAGATGAACAGATTTCAGTTAGTGAGCGTCTTGCACGAGTTGAGAAAGATGATATCAATGCACGTCAAAAAGCAAATGTATATGTTAATCGTCTCCATACAATTAAGAGATATATGGAAAAACGGAACCTACCTGGTATTCCACAAACTTTCTTGAAGTTATTCTTTACAGCAAGTAATAATACGGAAGATCTAATGGCTGAATTAGAACAAAAATTGGTCAATATAGAGTCAGTTAACCGTATTCTTGAAATTGCAACGAAGGATATGGAGGAGCTTGAGGCGGAAACTTATAATATTGTACAGTATGCAACCTTGACAGAACAACTATTGCAATATTCTAACCGCTACCGCTCATTTGATGAACGCATTCAAGAAGCATTTAACGAAGCTTTAGATATTTTTGAAAAAGAATTTGATTATCACGCTTCATTTGACAAGATTTCTCAAGCATTGGAAGTGGCAGAGCCTGGTGTAACCAACCGCTTTGTTACCTCATATGAGAAAACACGTGAAACGATTCGTTTCTAAAATAATAAAAAAGATTTGGTTTTGTGAGAAGCAGAACCAAATCTGG
>NZ_AEDV01000031.1 GCF_000148545.1 Streptococcus mitis SK597
TCAACAAGATGGACACTCGTCTATCTTGTTTTTGTATAGATTTCCATATCGAAAATCCTTAAAAATGTGATATAATGAAGTGTTAGAAAAACAGGTTTCATTTGCCTGGAAAGGAAAAATTATGTCTGAAAAGAATTTTTATATTACAACGCCGATTTACTATCCATCTGGTAAGCTTCATATCGGTTCTGCCTACACAACCATTGCTTGTGATGTCCTAGCACGTTATAAACGCCTGATGGGCTACGATGTCTTTTATTTGACAGGTCTTGATGAACATGGTCAAAAGATTCAACAAAAAGCAGAAGAAGCTGGCATTACACCACAAGCCTATGTTGATGGAATGGCAGTTGGAGTTAAAGAACTCTGGCAATTACTAGATATCTCATACGATAAATTTATCCGTACAACGGATGACTACCATGAAAAAGTTGTCGCACAGGTCTTTGAGCGCTTGCTGGCTCAAGATGATATTTACTTGGGTGAATACTCTGGTTGGTATTCAGTTTCAGATGAGGAATTCTTTACAGAAAGCCAACTTGCGGAAGTATTCCGTGATGAAGCTGGAAATGTAACTGGTGGTATTGCTCCATCAGGTCACGAGGTTGAATGGGTATCTGAAGAATCATACTTCCTTCGCCTCAGCAAATACCAAGATCGTTTGGTCGAATTTTTCAAGTCCCATCCTGAATTTATCACTCCAGATGGTCGTCTGAATGAAATGCTTCGCAACTTCATCGAGCCAGGTTTAGAGGATTTGGCAGTTTCTCGTACAACCTTTACCTGGGGTGTACCAGTCCCATCAAATCCAAAACACGTTGTCTATGTTTGGTTTGATGCTCTACTCAACTATGTGACAGCTCTTGGCTACGATCAAGACGAACACGCTAACTTTGACAAGTTCTGGAACGGAACAGTCTTCCATATGGTTGGAAAAGACATCCTTCGTTTTCACTCAATCTACTGGCCAATCCTTCTTATGATGTTAGATATCAAATTGCCAGAACGCTTGATTGGTCATGGTTGGTTTGTCATGAAAGACGGCAAGATGTCTAAGTCTAAAGGGAATGTTGTCTATCCTGAAATGTTGATAGAGCGTTTTGGACTAGATCCACTTCGTTACTACCTCATGCGTAGCCTTCCAGTTGGTTCAGACGGAACCTTCACTCCTGAAGACTATGTAGGCCGTATCAACTACGAATTGGCCAATGACCTTGGGAACCTCCTCAACCGTACGGTCTCTATGATTAACAAGTACTTTGATGGACAAATTCCAGCCTATGTAGAGGGTGTAACAGAGTTTGACCATGCTCTTGCTGAGGTTGCAGAACAATCAATCGCTGACTACCACACCTACATGGAAGCAGTTGACTACCCACGTGCACTTGAAGCAGTCTGGACTCTGATCTCTCGTACTAACAAATACATAGACGAGACAGCTCCATGGGTCTTGGCAAAAGATGAAGCACTCCGTGACCAATTAGCAAGTGTCATGAGCCACTTGGCAGCTAGCCTTCGTGTCGTCGCTCACTTGATTGAGCCGTTTATGATGGAAACCAGTCGTGCAGTTTTGACTCAACTTGGTTTATCAGAAGTTGCTAGCCTTGAGAACTTGAGCTTGGTTGATTTCCCTGCAGGTGTGACTGTAGTTGCTAAAGGAACACCAATCTTCCCACGCCTGGATATGGAAGAAGAAATCGCCTATATCAAGGAACAAATGGAAGGTAACAAGCCAGCAGTCGAGAAAGAATGGAATCCAGATGAAGTTGAACTCAAACTAAACAAGGAAGAAATTAAGTTTGAAGACTTTGACAAGGTTGAAATTCGTGTTGCAGAAGTCAAAGAAGTGTCTAAAGTAGAAGGTTCAGATAAGTTGCTTCAATTCCGCTTGGATGCTGGTGATGGTGAAGATCGTCAAATCCTCTCAGGGATTGCAAAATACTATCCAAATGAACAAGAATTGGTCGGCAAGAAAGTTCAAATCGTTGCTAACCTTAAACCTCGTAAAATGATGAAGAAATATGTCAGCCAAGGGATGATTCTCTCAGCTGAACATGATGGACAATTAACCCTTCTTACAGTTGATCCAGCTGTACCAAATGGAAGTGTGATTGGGTAAAAATAGACAGGACTAGTTCATGCTAGTTCTGTTTTTTTATT
>NZ_AEDV01000030.1 GCF_000148545.1 Streptococcus mitis SK597
TCGCTTCCTAGTTTGCTCTTTGATTTTCATTGAGTATAACAGACAAGAAAGTGAATGGATAAGAACGTGCAGGAACCAGTGAAATTATTTCAATACAATACCCTTGGAGCCTTGATGGCCGGCCTTTATGGTGGTACCATGACAGTGGGAGAATTGCTAGAGCATGGTGACCTTGGTTTGGGAACCTTGGATTCCATTGATGGAGAATTGATTGTCTTAGATGGCAAGGCCTATCAGGCCAAAGGCTCAGGAGAACAACCAGAAATTGTAGAAGTATCACCAGATGCCCTTATTCCTTACGCAGCAGTGGTACCGCATCAGGCAGAGGTCATTTTTCGCCAGCGCTTTGAGATGACAGACAAGGAATTGGAAGAGCGAATCGAGTCTTATTATGATGGGGAAAATCTTTTCCGCTCTATCAAGATTCGTGGGGAATTTTCGCATATGCATGTGCGCATGATTCCTAAGTCGACACCAGATACCAAGTTTGCTGAGGTCGCAACCCATCAACCGGAATATAGTCGTGACAATGTGGCAGGGACCATTGTTGGTTTCTGGACGCCAGAGATTTTCCATGGAGTCAGTGTGGCAGGCTACCATCTACACTTTATCTCAGATGACTTGACCTTCGGTGGACATGTCATGGACTTTGTCATCAAGGAAGGCATTATCGAGGTAGGAGCAGTGGACCAGTTGGACCAACGTTTCCCAGTACAAGACCGTCAATACTTGTTTGCTAAGTTCAATGTTGACGAGATGAAAAAAGATATTGAAAAGGCGGAATAGGAGAAGAAAATGACCATTCATATTATCATTACCATGTTGCTGTTGCTGGCTTTCTTGATAGGGAGCATTTGGTATGCTAAAAAGAAATACCAGATTAATCTAGCTGTCTTGGGCTTGGGGGCTGTTGCTTTCTTTGTCTCTTCACAGATTTTAGAAAAACTGGTGCATATCTTGGTTTTACATCCTCAAAAAGACGGTAGTATTGCCCTCTTGCAAGACCATCCGCTTGTCTATATCATCTATGGACTAGCCATGGCAGCATTTTTTGAGGAAACTGCTCGACTTGTTTTCTTCAAATGGTTGGAGAAAAAGAGAAGTTTGGAAAAGGCAGATGCCTTGGCCTATGGACTGGGACATGGTGGCTTGGAGTTGATTTTCCTAGGTCTTACTAGTTTGATTAATCTCTACATCGTTCTCTCAGCAGTTCAAACTCAGAATCCACAGGTCATGCAATTACTGTCTGAAAATATGTTGAAGACTATCCAGTCGCTATCAGTCTGGCAAATTTACTTGCTTGGTTTTGAGAGAATCTTGGCCCTAGGTTTCCAATTACTCTTGACTGTTTGGGTTTACCAAGCTGTTCGCCAGAAGAAATGGATTTATCTCCTAGCAGCCTATGGCCTACACGCCTTCTTTGACCTAGCACCATCTCTAGTCCAAGTTGGCTGGTTGACCAATCCAGTCTTGGTTGAAGTGGTCCTAGCAGTTGAGCTCATTCTGGTCGCCTATGGAACCAAGGCAATCTTTTGTAAAAAATCATAAGAAAAAGGGGGTAACCTCTTTTTTGTTTAAAATAAGTCCAAGATTTTTTTAGGGTCGTCAAATGGTCTTAAAAATGGTATAATGGAATGAATTTTGTAAAAGGAAGAGTAACATGTCTGTAAGAGAAAAAATGCTTGAAATCTTAGAAGGAATTGATATCCGTTTCAAGGAACCCTTGCATAGCTATAGTTATACAAAAGTAGGTGGAGAGGCCGATTATTTGGTCTTTCCACGAAATCGTTTTGAGTTGGCTCGTGTTGTTAAATTTGCCAATCAAGAAAATATCCCTTGGATGGTTCTTGGAAATGCTAGCAACATCATTGTTTGTGATGGTGGGATTCGTGGATTTGTCATCTTGTGTGACAAGCTCAATAATGTTTCCGTTGATGGCTATACCATCGAAGCTGAAGCTGGTGCTAACTTGATTGAAACAACTCGCATTGCCCTTCGTCATAGTTTGACTGGTTTTGAGTTTGCTTGTGGCATTCCAGGGAGCGTCGGTGGAGCTGTTTTCATGAATGCAGGTGCCTATGGTGGCGAGATTGCTCACATATTGCAGTCTTGTAAGGTCTTGACCAAGGATGGAGAAATCGAGACCCTGTCTGTCAAGGATTTGGCTTTTGGTTACCGCCATTCAGCCATTCAGGAGTCTGGTGCAGTTGTCTTGTCAGCTAAATTTGCCCTAGCCCCAGGAACCCATCAGGTTATCAAGCAAGAAATGGATCGCTTGACGCACCTGCGTGAACTCAAGCAACCTTTGGAATACCCATCTTGTGGCTCGGTCTTTAAGCGTCCAGTCGGGCATTTTGCAGGTCAGTTAATTTCAGAAGCTGGCTTGAAAGGCTATCGTATCGGTGGCGTAGAAGTGTCAGAAAAGCATGCAGGATTTATGATCAATGTTGCTGACGGAACGGCCAAAGACTACGAAGACTTGATTGAGTTTGTTATCGAAAAAGTCAAGGAACACTCTGGCGTTACTCTTGAGAGAGAAGTCCGTATTTTAGGTGAAAGCAAGTAGGAAGCTGTAGTTGAAAAGCTGCTGCTATGTCATGGAAAGGGGGTGAAAGCCTATCGTTAGTGCAGAAGAATGTAGGCAGTTTAATCTCCTACACGAGGTAGTAGTGGCCTGACAGAGCCCTGATCTGTTAATCTATGAAAAAGAAGGAATAAATGACAATTGAAAAAACCAATTATTGAATTCAAAAACGTCTCAAAAGTTTTTGAAGACAGCAACACCAAGGTTCTCAAAGACATCAACTTTGAGTTGGAAGAAGGGAAATTCTATACCCTTCTAGGCGCATCTGGTTCAGGGAAATCAACCATCCTAAACATTATTGCAGGTTTACTGGATGCGACGACAGGAGATATTTTACTAGACGGTGTCCGTATCAATGACATCCCAACCAACAAGCGAGACGTCCATACGGTCTTTCAATCCTATGCCTTGTTTCCACATATGAATGTGTTTGAAAATGTTGCCTTTCCACTCCGCTTGCGTAAAATTGACAAGAAAGAAATCGAGAAGCGCGTAGCGGAAGTTCTCAAGATGGTTCAGTTGGAAGGTTATGAAAGACGTTCCATCCGTAAACTCTCTGGAGGACAACGTCAGCGTGTGGCTATTGCCCGTGCCATCATCAACCAACCTCGTGTGGTTTTGTTGGACGAGCCTTTATCAGCGCTGGACTTGAAATTGCGAACAGACATGCAGTACGAACTGCGGGAACTGCAACAACGATTGGGGATTACTTTTGTCTTTGTCACTCACGATCAGGAAGAAGCCCTTGCCATGAGTGACTGGATTTTCGTTATGAATGATGGCGAGATTGTCCAGTCTGGAACACCTGTGGACATCTACGACGAGCCGATTAACCATTTTGTTGCGACCTTTATCGGTGAGTCAAATATCTTGCCAGGAACCATGATTGAGGACTACTTGGTTGAGTTTAACGGCAAACGCTTCGAAGCGGTCGATGGGGGGATGAAACCAAATGAACCTGTTGAGGTCGTTATTCGTCCAGAGGACTTGCGGATTACCCTTCCTGAAGAAGGCAAGCTCCAAGTTAAGGTGGATACTCAGCTCTTCCGTGGAGTTCACTATGAAATTATCGCCTATGACGAACTTGGAAATGAATGGATGATCCACTCAACCCGTAAGGCTATCGTGGGTGAGGAAATCGGTCTGGACTTTGAACCAGAAGACATCCACATCATGCGTCTCAACGAAACCGAGGAGGAGTTTGATGCTCGTATCGAAGAATACGTAGAAATCGAAGAGCAAGAAGCAGGTCTGATTAATGCAATCGAGGAGGAAAGAGATGAAGAAAACAAGCTCTAAACTCTTTGTAGTGCCCTACATGCTTTGGATTGCCCTCTTTGTATTAGCACCCTTGGTCTTGATTTTCGGTCAATCCTTTTTCAACATCGAAGGCCAGTTTAGTTTAGAAAACTATAAATCCTACTTTGCGTCACAAAACTTGACCTATCTCAAAATGAGTTTCAACTCAGTGCTTTATGCAGGAATTGTGACCTTTGTAACCCTCCTTATCAGCTATCCGACAGCCCTCTTTTTGACCCGCCTCAAGCACCGTCAACTCTGGCTCATGCTGATTATCCTGCCAACCTGGATCAATTTGCTCCTCAAGGCCTATGCCTTTATCGGGATTTTTGGTCAGAATGGCTCTATTAACCAATTCTTGGAATTTATCGGAATCGGTTCGCAGCAGTTGCTCTTTACCGATTTCTCCTTTATCTTTGTCGCAAGCTACATCGAGCTTCCCTTTATGATTTTGCCGATTTTCAATGTCTTGGACGATATGGATAACAACCTCATCAATGCCAGCTATGACCTCGGTGCGACTAAGTGGGAAACCTTCCGTCATGTCATCTTCCCTCTATCGATGAATGGAGTGAGAAGTGGGGTACAGTCTGTCTTTATCCCAAGCTTGAGTCTCTTCATGCTGACCCGTTTGATTGGTGGGAACCGGGTTATCACGCTGGGAACGGCCATTGAGCAGAACTTCCTGACCAATGACAACTACGGTATGGGTTCAACCATCGGTGTGATTCTCATTCTGACCATGTTCATCACCATGTGGGTGACTAAGGAAAGGAGAGAACGATGAAAAAATTTGCTAACCTTTATCTGGGACTGGTCTTTCTTGTCCTCTACCTGCCGATTTTTTACTTGATTGGCTATGCCTTTAATGCAGGCAACGACATGAATAGCTTTACAGGTTTTAGCTTGAGCCATTTTAAAACCATGTTTGGCGATGGTCGTCTCATGTTGATTGTGACTCAGACCTTTTTCTTGGCCTTTCTGTCAGCCTTGATTGCGACTATTATCGGGACTTTCGGTGCTATTTACATTTATCAGTCTCGTAAGAAATACCAAGAAGCCTTTCTTTCACTCAATAATATCCTTATGGTTGCGCCTGACGTTATGATTGGTGCCAGCTTCTTGATTCTCTTTACCCAACTCAAGTTCTCACTTGGATTTTTGACCGTTCTATCTAGTCACGTGGCCTTCTCGATTCCTATCGTGGTCTTGATGGTTTTGCCACGTCTTAAGGAAATGAACGGAGATATGATTCATGCGGCCTATGACTTGGGAGCTAGTCAATTTCAGATGTTTAAGGAAATCATGCTTCCTTACCTGACTCCGTCTATTATTGCAGGTTACTTCATGGCCTTCACCTATTCGCTAGATGATTTTGCCGTGACCTTCTTTGTAACGGGAAATGGCTTTTCAACCCTGTCAGTCGAGATTTACTCTCGTGCCCGCAAGGGGATTTCGCTAGAGATCAATGCCCTGTCTGCCCTCGTCTTTCTCTTTAGTATTATCCTAGTTGTTGGCTATTACTTTATCTCACGTGAGAAGGAGGAGCAAGCATGAAAAAACTCTATTCATTTTTAGCAGGAATCGTAGCGATTATTCTTGTCTTGTGGGGAATTGCAACCCATCTAGATAGTAAAATCAATAGTCGAGATAGTCAAAAACTGGTTATCTACAACTGGGGGGACTATATCGATCCAGAACTCTTGGAGCAATTCACAGAAGAAACAGGAATCCAAGTGCAGTACGAGACCTTTGACTCCAACGAAGCCATGTATACCAAGATTAAGCAGGGTGGAACGACCTACGATATTGCCATACCTAGTGAATACATGATTAACAAGATGAAGGACGAAGACCTCTTGGTACCGCTTGACTATTCAAAACTTGAAGGTCTTGAAAATATCGGACCAGAGTTCCTCAACCAGTCCTTTGACCCAGGTAATAAATTCTCTATCCCTTACTTCTGGGGAACCTTGGGAATTGTCTACAATGAAACCATGGTAGAGGAAGCGCCTGAACATTGGGACGACCTCTGGAAGCCAGAGTATAAGAACTCTATCATGCTCTTTGATGGGGCGCGTGAGGTGCTGGGTCTGGGGCTCAATTCCCTCGGTTACAGCCTCAACTCCAAGGATCCCCAGCAGTTGGAAGAGACAGTGGATAAGCTCTATAAACTGACTCCAAATATCAAGGCTATTGTGGCGGACGAGATGAAGGGCTACATGATTCAGAATAACGCTGCAATCGGCGTGACCTTCTCTGGTGAAGCCAGCCAAATGCTAGAAAAAAACGAAAATCTACGCTATGTGGTACCGACAGAAGCCAGCAACCTTTGGTTTGACAATATGGTTATTCCCAAAACAGTCAAAAACCAAGATGCAGCCTATGCTTTTATCAATTTTATGTTGAAACCCGAAAATGCTCTCAAAAATGCGGAGTATGTTGGCTATTCAACACCAAACCTACCAGCTAAGGAATTGCTCCCAGAGGAGAAAAAAGAAGACAAGGCCTTCTATCCAGATGCTGAAACCATGAAACACCTAGAAGTTTATGAGAAATTTGACCATAAATGGACAGGAAAATATAGCGACCTCTTCCTACAGTTTAAAATGTATCGGAAGTAGGACTTAGCAGTCACGAAACGAATCAGTCAAGCTGGTTCGTTTTTCTATAGAGGGCAATTTTTTACTCCAGGAGTTTTTTCTTAGACTCACTAAAGTTACTTAAAATTATTTTAATACTCTTCGAAAATCTCTTCAAACCACGTCAGCTTCGCCTTGCCGTACTCAAGTACAGCCTGCGGCTAGCTTCCTAGTTTGCTCTTTGATTTTCATTGAGTATAAGATATTTTAAATTAGTTTTTAGTTTTTTTATTGTCTTTAATAATTATTTATTGTAAAATATAGTAGATTGAAATAAGATGTGAACAAAGTGATTGAGAAAGTCAATTTTTTCTAGAAATATTTTAGCAACTGTAATGTGCTATTCTAGATTCAATATGCTATATTAATATCATAGACAGAGCGAGGTAGTAAATTGGTTGAAAACATTTTATATTAAAATATAGGATGAAGCTTGCTTTTTGTTAGTAGAGCTATTTAAAAATTTTTTGTCTTACCTATAGAAAAATTTTAGGTGTGTAGACCATAAATGGTGAGACATATGAAAAAATCCAATAAAAGAAAAAAAGTAAATAAAGTTGATAATTACGTTTCGTAACTTATCAAAGTAACTTCCATCTCTCTCCCAAAACTGGAAGCTAGTCTCAGACGACGAATTATGCTAGAATTAAGTCTGAGACTGAGACTTTTCGAATTTAAAAAAAGTTTGAAAAAATCTTGCATTCTTTTTTAAACTATGCTATACTTATATACGGTTTGAAAAAACTGCCTAAGACAGTAGGGGAGCTCGACTCATAAGGATCCTACCGAGGACAAAACGTATCATGTAAAAAGAAGCGTATTGTACTTTCGTGTCTAGGTTTGGGCGCGTTTTTCTTTTGAAAAATTTCCCCAAGCAAAATAATAACGGAGGTGAACACACTAATGAGTGAAGCAATTATTGCTAAAAAAGCGGAACTAGTTGACGTAGTAGCTGAAAAAATGAAAGCTGCTGCATCTATCGTCGTTGTAGACGCCCGTGGTTTGACAGTTGAGCAAGATACAGTTCTTCGTCGTGAGCTTCGTGGAAGCGAAGTTGAGTATAAAGTGATTAAAAACTCAATCTTGCGTCGTGCAGCTGAAAAAGCTGGTCTTGAAGATCTTGCATCTGTATTTGTTGGACCATCTGCAGTAGCATTTTCTAACGAAGATGTTATCGCACCAGCGAAAATCTTGAACGACTTTTCTAAAAACGCTGAAGCACTTGAAATCAAAGGTGGTGCAATCGAAGGCGCTGTCGCATCTAAAGAAGAGATTCTTGCACTTGCAACTCTTCCAAACCGCGAAGGACTTCTTTCTATGCTCCTTTCTGTACTTCAAGCGCCAGTGCGCAACGTTGCTCTTGCAGTCAAAGCGGTTGCAGACAACAAAGAAGACGCAGCTTAATCTTAAGCTACGCAGCGTAGCCTAGCTACGAAAATCTATTATAAATTTAAAACATATTTGGAGGAAATAACAATGGCATTGAACATTGAAAACATTATTGCTGAAATTAAAGAAGCTTCAATCCTTGAATTGAACGACCTTGTAAAAGCTATCGAAGAAGAATTTGGTGTAACTGCAGCTGCTCCTGTAGCTGTTGCTGCAGCTGGTGCTGCTGACGCTGGTGCTGCTAAAGATTCATTCGACGTTGAATTGACATCTGCAGGCGACAAAAAAGTTGGCGTTATCAAAGTTGTACGTGAAATCACTGGTCTTGGTCTTAAAGAAGCTAAAGAACTTGTTGACGGTGCACCAGCACTTGTTAAAGAAGGCGTTGCAACTGCAGAAGCTGAAGAAATCAAAGCTAAATTGGAAGAAGCTGGAGCTTCAGTTACTCTTAAATAATAGAGCGACTACATTAGTAGCTTAAAAACATGATTAAACCGCTATTCTTAGGACTAGCGGTTTTTATGTGCCAGGGGCAAAAAAGGGAAAGGAATCTTTAAAAGTGAGGAGAGTTAGATTGAAAGAATCATATTGGTAAATCGAAATGATGGATATTTGTATCATGTCATAAATCGTTATCAAACGATAATATAGTAAATTGAAACAAGATGTGAACAAATCGGTTAGGAAAGTCAAATTAATTTCTAGAAATATTTTAACAGCCATATCGTACTATTCTAGATTCAATCTGCTATATTGATTTTCTTACAAATTAAGAGTATAATTTATGGAAATGAGTATTCACTCAATTTTTGTGAAATTAAGGAGTAAAGAAAATGGTTGTTGAAGCAATAGAGTACAGTCGTTTCGGTAACGAAGAGGTCTTGGATTTGCTAAAGATCGACTCTACAGCCTTGGATGTAAATCAGGTGAGAGTAGAAGTTCATGCTGTTGGTTTAAATCCTATTGATTATAAAACTTTTGAGGGAGCGAAACCCCTTCGATTTCTATCTTTTATAACGAAATTAAGGAAACCAAGTCGTTGGTTTGAATCTAAATCATTTTTATTTCCAAGAGGTGTGGGGAGAGATTTTTCTGGAGTTATTACAGACGTTGGAAATGAAGTAACTAGGTTTTCAGTAGGAGATAAGGTGTTTGGAACAATGATTAGCGATCCTAGTTTGGGAACTAAGAGGGGAGCTTTAGCAACAGAAATTTGTGTCAATGAATCAGAAATTGTATTGAAACCAGAGATGATCGACATGACTCACGCAGCTACTATGGGAGTAGCTGCTCTAACTGTGGGTGGAGCTTTTAGAAGAATCGGTTTAAATTCAAGAGATACTGTTGTTATTTCAGCTGCAGCAGGAGGTATTGGAAGTATTGCAGTACAGTATGCAGTTGCTAAGGGGGCGACAGTGATTGGAATAGCAAGTAAGAAAAATGCAGAGTATCTGAAGTCTTTAGGTGCCATACCAGTAAGTTACGAAGAGAATATCAAGAAGGCTCTTCTATCAGCTAGTCCAACGCCTATTACAAAATTTTTGGATTGTTATGGATCTGATTATGTTAGATTGGCTTTTAGTTTAGGCTTGAAGGGGACAGCTATTGGGACATTAGTACCTTCTCCCTATGTTATGATAAAAGGTGCTCAGTTTACTGGTCCGAGACATTCCACATATGATGATTTTAGTACTTTAGCTGAAATGGTCTCAGACGGGAAGGTTCAGCTGAAAATTGATCAAGTGTATGACTTTTCTCTAAAGTCAGTTAGAGAAGCCTATCGTAGTCTGAAAATGGGACACAGTCGAGGCAAAAAAGTCGTAAAAGTAAGAGAGTAGAAGAGAGGTGCTAGCGATGGAAAGTTTAGAACAAAAGTATACTCAGACGTTAGAAGTTAGCAACTTGAGCTTGAAACAACGTCGAGTATTATTATCAAGCTTAAAATTATTCTCAGAAATTGGATTTGAGAATACAACGTCCAGCCTTATTGCCGAACGCGCTGGAGTGTCAGAAGGAACTGTTTTTAGTTACTTTAAAACAAAGGAAGGTATTTTAGAAGCCATTTTATCTACTTTTCTAGAACAGGTTATTCCAGAAGTAATTGCGGATTTCTCAGAAAAAAAATTCACAGTAGATCAAGAAACTTTTCCTTCCTTTTTAAAAAGTATTGTTCGAGATAGGCTCTTTTTCATTCAGGAGAATCAAATGCATGTTAAAATTCTCTTGGGGCGTTCTTTTATTGATAAAAATCTTTCTATCCAGTTAGGAAATATTATTATTCAATCTATAATAGAACCAATTAGCCCTGTTTTGAATCAATTTAAAGAAAAAGGACTTATTCTAAATTGGTCAAATGAAAGAATTGTTCGATACATTTTAGCATTGAGTTTTTCTTATCTTATTCCCATGATGTTGAATGATGAAGGAACTATAAACATAGATGAAGCAGTTGATGAGATTGTTGAATGTTTGTCATCTGCCCTAATGAAAGTAAAATAAATTCTGATGTTAAAACTCACTGTTAATGGTGAGTTTTTTGAACTCAATATAAAAATCCCCAATCGGAGCGATTGAGGATTAAGCAAATGAATCTTAAACAATACCTTGTGCAATCATAGCGTTTGCTACATTTTCAAAGGCAGCAATGTTAGCTCCTGCAAGGTAGTCTTTATCAAGACCGTATGTTTCTGAAGTTGTTTTAGCAGTGTTGAAGATGTTTGTCATGATGTCTTTGAGACGTCCATCAACTTCTTCACGAGTCCATGAGAGGCGAAGGCTATTTTGGCTCATTTCAAGAGCTGAAACGGCTACACCACCAGCGTTGGCAGCTTTTGCAGGTCCGTAGAAGATACCATTTTCTTTGTAGACTTTGATGGCATCAAGGTCGCTTGGCATGTTGGCACCTTCAGATACACAGATCACGCCTTGAGCAACCAAACGTTTAGCTGCTTCACCGTTGATTTCGTTTTGAGTCGCACATGGAAGAGCGATGTCATAGTTTCCAGCGTAAGTCCATACAGAACCTTCATGATAAGTAGCAGTTGCTTTCTCAGCTGCATACTCAGTCAAACGAGCGCGACGTTTTTCTTTAACGTCAACCAAAAGATCGAAGTCGATACCATTTTCATCGATGACATAACCATTTGAATCAGATACAGAGATAACAGTTGCACCAAGTTCAGTTGCTTTTTGAAGAGCATATTGAGCAACGTTACCAGAACCTGAAATAACGACTTTCTTATCAGCAAAGCTATTACCGTTAGCTTTAAGCATTTCTTCAGTGTAGTAAACTAAACCGTAACCAGTTGCTTCTGGACGAATCAAGCTACCACCAAATCCAAGAGGTTTACCAGTCAAGACACCAGCATCAAATTGGTTAAGGCGTTTGTATTGACCGTAAAGGTAACCAATCTCACGTCCACCAACACCGATATCACCAGCAGGTACGTCAAGTGATGGTCCGATGTGTTTTTGCAATTCAGTCATGAAGCTTTGGCAGAAGCGCATCACTTCAGCATCTGTTTTACCTTTAGGATCGAAGTCTGATCCACCTTTACCTCCACCGATAGGAAGCCCAGTCAAGACATTTTTGAAGATTTGTTCAAATCCGAGGAATTTCAAAATCCCTTGGTTTACAGTTGGGTGGAAACGAAGTCCGCCTTTGTATGGTCCAACAGCTGAGTTGAATTGAACACGGTAACCACGGTTTACTTGAATGTTTCCATCACGGTCAACCCAAGGAACACGGAAAGAAATCGCGCGTTCTGGCTCAGTGATACGTGCCAAGATATTTTCTTCGATATACTCAGGGTGTTTTTCAAATACAGGTTCTAAAGTGTTGAAAAATTCTTCAACAGCTTGGAGGAATTCAGCCTCGTGCCCGTTACGAGCTTTTACAGTTTCAAACACGCTTTGGATATATTCTTTAGCAGATGTCATATTGTTCTCCTTAAATTCTAATTTAATTATGTGTGTCATTATAGCAGAATTTTTTTTAACTGTAAAGAGAAAAACAAAAATTTTCTAAAAATTCTATCAATTTAGTTTTGAGACTTTTTGAAAATAGATAAAAACGAACCTTTTTCTTGTAAATATCTTTCTCAAAGAGAAAATCTGAAAATATGGTATAATATTAGCAATAAAAGGAATCTGGAGGATCAGAATCATGGTATCAACAAAATCACAAATTGCTGGCTTTGAGTTTGACAATTGTTTGATGAATGCAGCAGGTGTGGCTTGTATGACGATAGAGGAGTTAGAAGGGGTTAAAAACTCAGTGGCAGGAACCTTTGTCACAAAGACAGCGACTTTGGACTTTCGTCAGGGAAATCCTGAGCCACGTTATCAAGATGTTCCACTTGGTTCCATCAACTCTATGGGCTTGCCGAATAATGGCTTAGACTATTATTTGGATTATCTTTTGGATTTGCAAGAAAAAGAGCCAAACCGAACTTTCTTCTTATCTCTAGTTGGCATGTCTCCAGAGGAAACCCATACTATCTTGAAAAAAGTCCAAGAGAGTGATTTTCGTGGTCTGACTGAGCTAAACCTCTCCTGTCCAAATGTTCCAGGAAAACCTCAGATTGCCTATGATTTTGAGACAACAGACCGGATTTTGGCAGAGGTATTTGCCTACTTCACCAAACCTCTTGGAATTAAATTGCCACCATATTTTGATATTGTTCACTTTGACCAAGCGGCAGCTATTTTCAATAAGTATCCTCTTAAGTTTGTCAACTGCGTCAACTCTATCGGAAACGGCCTTTATATAGAAGACGAGTCTGTCGTTATCCGTCCTAAAAATGGTTTCGGTGGGATTGGAGGAGAGTACATCAAACCGACTGCTCTAGCTAATGTTCACGCTTTCTACCAACGCTTAAACCCTCAAATCCAAATCATAGGAACAGGTGGCGTGTTGACTGGTCGTGATGCCTTTGAACATATCCTCTGTGGAGCAAGTATGGTGCAGGTGGGAACCACCCTTCACAAAGAAGGCGTCGGTGCTTTTGAACGTATTACCAATGAACTGAAAGGAATCATGGCGGAAAAAGGGTACGAAAGCCTAGAAGATTTCCGTGGGAAATTGCGCTATATCGATTAAATTCATTAAAAAATCAGAAGAAAGGAGAGAAGATGCTAGCTATTGAAGAAAGCCAGAAGTTGACTTTATCAAATTTACCGAGCCTGAGCCTTTTTACAGGGACAAATCAGGGCCAGTTTGAAGTGATGAAGAGTCAAGTGTTGAGACAGATTGGCTATGATTCTGCTGATCTCAACTTTGCCTACTTTGATATGAAAGAAGTGGTCTACAAGGATGTGGAACTGGAGTTGGTCAGCCTTCCTTTCTTTGCGGATGAGAAAATCGTGATATTAGACCATTTTGTCGACATGACAACATCCAAGAAGCGCTTTTTGACAGATGATGAGCTCAAGTCGTTTGAAGAATACCTTGATAACCCTTCGCCAACAACCAAGTTGTTGATCTTTGCTGAAGGAAAGCTGGATAGCAAAAGACGGTTAGTCAAATTACTTAAGCGTGATGCCAAGGTCTTCGATGCAGTAGAAGCCAAAGAACAAGAATTGCGCCAGTATTTCCAAAAGTGGAGTCAGAAACAAGGTCTGCAGTTTGCCAATCATTCTTTTGAAAATCTTCTCGTCAAATCTGGTTTTCAATTTAGCGAAATCCAGAAAAATCTCCTCTTTTTACAGTCATATAAGGAAGGCTCTATTATCGAGGAAGAGGATATTGTCAATGCTATTCCTAAGACCTTGCAGGACAATATTTTTGATTTAACTCAGTTTATTCTGACTAAAAAGATGGACCAGGCGCGAGATTTGGTTAGAGACTTGACCTTGCAAGGTGAAGATGAAATTAAACTGATTGCAGTCATGCTAGGACAATTTCGGACTTTTACTCAGGTGAAGATTTTGGCGGAATCTGGGCAAACAGAATCGCAGATTGCAAGTAGTTTAGGTAGCTTTCTCGGACGCAATCCCAATCCCTATCAAATCAAGTTTGCGCTGAGGGATTCACGAGGACTTTCCTTGAGCTTTTTGAAGCAAACTATTTCCTATTTGATTGAGACAGACTATCAGATTAAGACAGGTCTTTATGAAAAGAGTTTCCTTTTTGAAAAGGCACTCTTACAGATTGCTAGTCAGATAAATTGATATTTTTTGGAACTACAACCCGTGTCAAGATTATCTTGTCGTGGGTTTCTTACTGATTTGCTTTTTTATTAGAAAATATCTCAGTGATTTCATTATCTTTAAGCAAAAAACTTGAAAAAAGTGAATGTTTACGTTATCATTTTCATATAGAAAGAAAAAGAGGTATTACAGATGGCTATTATCTTACCAGATCTTCCATATGCATACGACGCATTGGAACCATACATCGATGCGGAAACAATGCATTTGCACCATGACAAACACCATCAAACTTATGTCAACAATGCCAATGCAGCTCTTGAAAAACACCCTGAAATCGGTGAAGACCTTGAAGCCTTGCTTGCTGATGTAGAATCTATCCCAGCTGATATCCGTCAAGCGCTTATTAACAATGGTGGCGGACACTTGAACCACGCTCTTTTCTGGGAATTGATGACTCCTGAGAAAACAGCTCCTTCAGCAGAACTGGCAGCAGCAATCGATGCAACATTTGGTTCATTTGAAGAATTCCAAGCAGCCTTCACTGCAGCAGCAACAACTCGTTTCGGTTCTGGCTGGGCATGGTTGGTTGTCAACAAAGAAGGGAAGCTTGAAGTGACTTCAACAGCAAACCAAGACACACCAATCTCAGAAGGTAAAAAACCAATCTTGGGCTTGGACGTTTGGGAACATGCTTACTACGTGAAATACCGCAACGTGCGTCCTGACTACATCAAAGCTTTCTTCTCAGTGATCAACTGGAACAAAGTAGATGAATTGTACGCAGCTGCTAAATAATGATAGTTGGAGGGAAGAATTGTTCTTCTCTTTTTAAGGTTGTATTATTTTGGTCTGACAAAATCGTCAGACTTTTTTCATTTTTATGAGAAACGTGCTAACTGCTAGAAATTATGGTAGAATAAAGTATTAAGTAATCGTGAAAAAGGATATCTATGCGAAAAGAAATTGCACCTGAATTATACAACTATAACAAGTTTCCTGGTCCTGAGTTTCATTTACACGGGGACAAGGTTGAAACGGAAGGGATAGCTTTTTCCTTGGTGGAAAATATCAAGGATGCCTTTAATGTGACGGCTTTTAATCAGCGTTTTTCAGAAGTCTTAACCAAGTTTGATTATATCGTGGGGGACTGGAGTAATGAACAGCTTCGCCTACGAGGTTTTTACAAGGATGACCGAACAGAAGAAAAACTTGAAAAAATCAGTCGTTTACAAGACTACCTTTTAGAGTATTGTAGTTATGGTTGTGCCTATTTTGTCCTAGAAAATGAAGCCCCTAAGCGAGCATCATTTGACAAGAAAATGCGTAAGAAGGAAGAAGAAACACCTTCTAAAAAAGGAAAGAAACCGACTCAAACCAAACGAAAACCAAATGCAGATAAGAAAAATAGACGTCGTCAGAAAGACCAGCATTCTCAGAAAAAGGACAAGGGACAACGTCATTTTGTCATTCGTCAGAAGTGAGTAGAGAATAAGGAGAAGAAATGAAACCGTCAATTTATAGTTTAACACGTCAAACCATGCAGGAATGGGTTTTGGAGCAGGGAGAAAAGAAATTCCATGCAGATCAAATTTGGGAATGGCTTTACCGTAAACGTGTCCAGTCATTTGAAGAGATGACCAACCTATCAAAAGATTTGATTGCTAAGCTTAATGATCAGTTTGTGGTCAATCCCTTGAAACAGCGTATCGTGCAAGAGTCTGCTGATGGGACAGTTAAATATCTTTTTGAATTGCCAGATGGAATGCTGATTGAGACTGTACTTATGCGTCAACACTATGGTTTGTCAGTCTGTGTGACCACTCAGGTCGGCTGTAATATCGGTTGTACCTTCTGTGCCTCTGGTTTGATTAAGAAACAACGTGACCTCAATAACGGTGAAATCGTAGCGCAAATCATGCTGGTTCAGAAATACTTTGATGAGCGTGGTCAGGACGAACGCGTCAGTCATATCGTTGTCATGGGAATTGGTGAACCCTTTGATAACTACAACAATGTCTTGAATTTTGTTCGTACTATCAATGATGATAAAGGAATGGCCATCGGTGCTCGTCACATTACGGTTTCAACCTCAGGTTTGGCCCATAAAATTCGTGACTTTGCTAATGAAGGAGTTCAAGTCAATCTTGCCGTTTCTCTTCACGCACCTAACAATGAGTTGCGCTCAAGTATTATGAAGATTAACCGTGCCTTTCCGATTGAAAAACTCTTTGCTGCTATTGAGTATTATATCGAAACAACAAACCGTCGTGTAACTTTTGAATATATCATGCTCAATGAAGTTAATGATGGTGTAGAACAAGCCTTGGAATTGGCTGAATTGCTCAAGAATATCAAGAAATTGTCTTATGTAAACTTGATTCCTTATAACCCAGTTAGTGAGCATGACCAATATAGCCGTAGTCCCAAAGAGCGCGTCCTGACCTTTTATGATACGCTTAAGAAAAAAGGGGTTAACTGTGTGGTTCGTCAAGAGCACGGAACAGATATTGATGCAGCTTGTGGACAATTGCGTTCCAATACAATGAAACGTGACCGCCAGAAAGCAGTTGCAGCAGTCAATCCTTAATGATGAAGAAGAGTTATATTCATGTTTTGGTCTGGGGAGTCATTTTCTATAGTATTTGTATTGTCTATTTTTGTTTTACTCCTCAAGAACAATCTCCCGTGGGGGTGGAAACTCCAGGTATTCAGCATCTTGGACGCCTGGTTTTTCTTTTGACTCCTTTCAATTCTTTCTGGAAACTGGGTGAAGTGAGTGATATGGGACAATTATGTTGGATTTTTCTACAAAATATCCTTAATGTTTTCTTGCTTTTTCCTCTGATTTTCCAACTCCTTTATCTCTTTCCAAACTTGCAGAAAACAAGAAAGGTTCTTCTTTTTAGCTTTTTAGTGAGTCTTGGAATCGAGTGTACGCAGTTAGTCTTGGACTTTTTCTTTGATTTCAATCGCGTCTTTGAGATTGATGATTTGTGGACCAATACCTTGGGAGGCTATTTGGCTTGGCTCCTCTATAAACAATTACATAAAAACAAGATAAGGAATTAAAATGAGTATTTTAGAAGTTAAAAATCTGAGTCACGGTTTTGGTGACCGTGCAATTTTTGAAGATGTGTCCTTCCGTCTTCTCAAAGGAGAACATATCGGTCTGGTCGGTGCTAATGGTGAAGGGAAATCGACCTTTATGAGCATTGTAACTGGTAAAATGCTGCCAGATGAAGGGAAGGTTGAATGGTCCAAATATGTGACTGCTGGTTACTTGGATCAGCACTCTGTTCTTGCTGAAGGGCAGTCGGTACGTGATGTTCTCCGTACAGCCTTTGATGAGCTTTTCAAAGCGGAAGTCCGTATCAATGACCTTTATATGGAAATGGCTGAAGACGGAGCGGATGTTGATGCTCTCATGGAAGAAGTTGGCGAACTTCAAGACCGTCTGGAAAGTCGTGATTTCTATACCTTGGATGCTAAGATTGACGAAGTAGCGCGTGCCCTTGGTGTCATGGACTTTGGCATGGATACAGATGTAACCTCTTTGTCAGGTGGACAAAGAACCAAGGTGCTTTTGGCTAAACTCCTCCTTGAAAAGCCTGATATCTTGCTGTTGGACGAGCCGACCAACTACTTGGATGCTGAGCATATTGATTGGCTCAAGCGCTATCTCCAAAACTATGAGAATGCCTTTGTCCTTATTTCACACGATATTCCATTCCTCAATGATGTTATCAATATCGTCTATCATGTGGAAAATCAACAGCTGACGCGTTACTCTGGTGACTACTACCAGTTCCAAGAAGTCTATGCCATGAAGAGATCTCAGCTGGAGGCTGCTTACGAACGTCAGCAAAAAGAAATTGCGGACCTCAAGGACTTCGTCGCTCGAAACAAAGCGCGTGTTGCAACACGAAACATGGCCATGTCCCGTCAGAAGAAATTGGATAAGATGGATATTATCGAACTGCAAAGTGAGAAACCAAAACCATCCTTTGATTTCAAACCAGCTCGTACACCTGGGCGCTTTATCTTCCAAGCCAAGGATTTGCAAATTGGTTATGACCGTCCACTTACAAAGCCCTTAAACCTAACCTTTGAACGCAATCAAAAGGTTGCTATTATCGGGGCAAATGGTATTGGAAAAACAACTCTCTTGAAGTCTCTCTTGGGCATTATCCCGCCAATTGCTGGGGAAGTTGAACGTGGTGACTACCTAGAACTCGGTTACTTTGAACAAGAAGTAGAAGGCGGTAATCGCCAAACTCCTCTTGAAGCTGTCTGGAATGCCTTTCCTGCACTTAACCAAGCAGAAGTTCGTGCAGCCCTTGCTCGTTGTGGTTTGACAACCAAGCATATTGAAAGCCAAATTCAGGTCTTGTCAGGTGGGGAACAAGCCAAGGTGCGTTTCTGTCTCTTGATGAATCGTGAAAACAACGTTTTAGTGCTGGACGAGCCGACCAACCACTTGGATGTGGATGCCAAGGATGAACTCAAACGTGCTCTCAAAGAATACAAGGGATCGATTCTTATGGTCTGTCACGAACCAGACTTCTATGAAGGCTGGATGGACCAAATATGGGATTTTAATAATTTAACTTAAGAATGAGAGTAAAAGAAATACAGTACCGAATGTGGATACTGTATTTTTGGGTTTTTAAGATTTAATACTCTTCGAAAATCAAATTCAAACCTCGTCAACGTCGCCTTGCCGTATATATGTTACTGACTTCGTCAGTTCTATCTACAACCTCAAAGCACTGCTTTGAGCAGCCTGCGGCTAGTTTCCTAGTTTGCTCTTTGATTTTCATTGAGTTTAAAATCGTAGTCTTTCACCACTTCGATGCTATCGATAGTAATAGCAGTCGTTGGCTTGTCTTTCTCATCTTTTTCGGCTTTGGCAATTTTATCTACAACATCCATACCGTCAATCACTTGACCAAAGACTGGGTGTTTGCCATCTAGACTAGGGTTTCCACCATCTTTGTAGGCTTCGATGATTTTCTTTGGATACTTGCTTGTAGGGAGTTTAGCAGAGGTATCTGTAGAGTTTTGGTTGATGAAGAACTGGCTGCCATTGGTGTTTGGTTGACCAGTATTAGCCATAGCAAGAGCACCACGGATGTTATAGAGATAAGGAGTAATCTCGTTTTTGAAACCAGTTCCCTTGTCTTTAGTCTTATCCTTGTCATGCCAGATGGACTGACCACCTGTACCGTCCCCTTTTGGATCTCCAGTTTGAACCATGAAGCCATCAATGACACGGTGGAAGGTAATACCGTTATAGTAGCCTTCTTTGGCATGAGTGAGGAAGTTTTCAACCGCTAGAGGAGCGAGTTTAGGGAAGAGCTTAATGCGGATATCACCTTGGCTTGTGTGGAGAATCACTTCGGCTTCATCTTCAGCAACTTCCTTAGATAGTTGTGGGAAATTGGCGTTTTCGTTTGTTAAAGCATCGTTTAACTCCTTGGCAGATTGGGCAGCTGCTTTGGAGCTTTCCTCAGCGGCCAAGCTAGAATCTACATAGTCATCACCACGCAAACTACGTTGGATGTTGCTACATCCAGCTAGAGCTACAGTGGATAGTAAAAGAAGGGTTGCTAGTTTTTTCATTCTATTCCTCTCAAAAATTCATTTCTACCATTGTACCCTAAAAGGAAGTGGATTTCAAATATTAGTGACAAGGTAGTTTAAGAGGAAGCCAACCAGAAAGTCGCTTGTTTAGGGGCATCAATACCATAAGTGTACTCAAAGCATTTTGGGAACTAGATCTTAAGAAAGCTCTTAAAGAATCACAATTAGTAAAGGTTAATTCGAAAGAATTACTATATTTTAAAAGAGCACATTTTCAAAGGATTTTTTCTTTTGCCTTCAATTCTTAATTAATCAATGAACTTAATACTAGGTCTCGAAAAGAATTATGTTTCCTCTTGCTGTCTGAGTTCAAAGAGGTCTTCTACTTTTAGATTAAAAACTTGAGCAATTTTAAGAGCCATTTCTAGCGAAGGATTGTAACGATTATTTTCCAAGTGCAGAATTGTCTCGCGTCGCATGCCGATGCGGTCGGCTAACTCCTGCTGGGTCATGCCTATGGACTCACGAACAGATTTGAGATTAGTAATAATTTTGCTTTCTTTGGCCATGCTTATCCTCTACGTTCCAAGATAAAATAGACAACCGCAAAGATGCAAATCAAGGCAGCTATGCTAATAAATATCTGTCCCATGTAAAGAGTGAGAGGCCCCATATACCCAATGATAACTGCTAGGATCGTCAGTGTGCCTAGTATAAAAACCAACATCAAGCTAGCTGCCTTTGCTAAATTAGCATAAAAGCGTTCGTCTGGAGTTTCCTTGACATTTTTTAAAGAGAAAAAACCAAATGCAATCACTTCAATAACGAGGCCAATTCCCAAAATCCATTCTTTAATACCAGAACTTTCGCTTGGGGTCGCAACCCAAATTCCTACTGTATAAAAAATGCTTGCTGCAAACAAAAATATCGTGTAAAGCTTAGCAGACAAGTCAAAAATAATCTTTCCCTTACCTTTCTGACTCTTATGTAGCCAGCTCCAAATAGCTACAATTTGACCTAACACTGAAATACCAGTAATAACTAACTTGGGTCCCCAACTAAGATTAGAACCAAATAAAACAATAAAATCAATAAAGAGAGCTACGGCAATCATTGCAATGAGGCCACGCATTTTTTGACTTTTTTTCATGATAGACTCCTTTTTTGTGTTATAAATATATAACACTTAAATTTTATGTTATAAATATATCACATTTGAATTTGGAAAGCAAGAATTTATGTGCCAAGATGGCAGTTATTTGGAAAATCTAGATACTCTATGAATCTCTACTTTTTTCTTAAACTGTTATAAAGTCTGTCAGAATAAGCTTTGTAGGTGTAGAAGTTAATTTTTACAGAACTAAATTATTCCCCTATTTAGAATCTATTAATTCATATTTTATAAATTAATTAGTAGATATCGTTCTTAAAATCCTTGATATTTCTCTTGGGAATGGGCTTGGGATTTAGAAGCCAAGTATCCAAATCTCGTTCAGGCGATATGAAGGGCTTAACTTGGTGGTCTTTATAAAATGTTTCTAAAATAGTATTTATGATATTCTCTTTCTGATTTGTCTTTAAAAATATAACAAATTTCTAAAAGGTTTAAAAATTTTATAGTCTGTCAAGTTTTTTTCTTGACACCTTTCAGAAATCTGCTATAATAGAACATGTGCTAAATAGCTCAGCTATTTCACCGAAATAAAAAATAAGAAAAGAGGCTTTAAAAATGGCAGTTAAAATCCGTTTGACTCGTATGGGTTCTAAGAAAAAACCTTTCTACCGTATCAACGTAGCAGATTCACGTTCACCACGTGACGGACGTTTCATCGAAACAGTTGGAACTTACAACCCACTTATTGCTGAAAACCAAGTAACTTTGAAAGAAGACCGCGTTCTTGCATGGTTGGCTGATGGAGCTCAACCTTCAGATACAGTTCGCAACATCCTTTCAAAAGAAGGTGTATTGAAGAAATTCCACGATTCTAAATTCTCAAAATAAGTTTAAAGTAGGTTGACAGATGGATACGATTGAAAATCTCATTATTGCGATTGTGAAACCCTTGATTTCACAACCAGATGCCTTAACTATCAAGATTGAAGATACACCAGAATTTTTGGAATATCATTTGGATCTTGATCAAAGCGATGTGGGTCGTGTAATCGGTCGTAAGGGTCGCACTATTTCTGCGATAAGAACGATTGTTTACTCTGTCCCAACTGAAGACAAAAAAGTAAGAATCGTTATTGACGAAAAATAAGAAGGGCGGGACAAATGTCTCGCTTTTTTTGCAAGGAGCAGGATATGAAGGATTTAACGTTTAGACAATTACAAGACTACTTACTCGAACATTACCAGTAGTCTCGAACTGAGGAAGGTCTCTTTATGAAGTTAGTGGAGGACGTCGGAGAAGTAGCTGAGGTTTTGAATGGTCGTTCTGGTAGAAAAGAGAGCGTTCAGGATTCTAACGAGGAATTAGCAAAAGAACTTGCTGATATTATTCACTACACTGTCGCAATCGCCACCATCAACGACATAGATCTAACCAAGACCATTTTTGAAAAAGACAAAAAGGCGGCTATCAAATATCAGCATGAACGAAATTTGGAAGGATTTTTGAGAGGAAACTGAAAAAAGAATGAATACTGATTGTGTTTTTAACATAGATTGGTCAGTATATATTGATTGGCTATTACGAATTTTACAGATTTCGACTTTTATTGCTGTAATTATAAAGATAACTTTCCAGAATAAGGTTTATATCAATAATATTGAAATAAAGGAAATTAAACCATTCGAGTTTGAATCTTTACATACAAATTTTCACTATATTCATGAATTTACACATAATATAAGTAGCAAACCTTTTAATCATTTGATTTTTTATCCCAAAGAAATTGATATTGAAATAGTAGAATTTTATTCTTTAAACTATGATTCAAGAAACGATTGTTTGATTGTAAATAATAAACGGCATACAGTTAAAAATTTAAAGAATTATACATGCTTATTGATTCATACAAATTTACCAGAGAATATGCCTAGTTTAAGAATGAAATGGAAAACAAGTCAGGGTGAAATTGGGGAATATACATTTTATAGCAATATGTATAACGGGAATGTAAATATCTTATCTTTCAAATATAAATTAACATTAAAGAGGAAAATATTAGCACTTTTTGGACTATAGCGGGCCCTCTATGTATTTTCCTCCAACTTGAGAAAATCCTTGGAACGTGATAAAATAAAGGATAAGGATTTTTAATAATTCATTATATAGAATGAGTGGATTTCTTTATGAAGAGGATTGAAGTATCTACAGAAATTGGTAGTCTCTCTGTTACTTATCAAAAGCAAAAGAAAGTGATAGTTTGTTTAAGTGGCGCAGGTTTGCTACCAAGTTATGAAAATTTTTCACTTATAATCGAAAAACTTCCTCCTACAATTGGTTATTTGACAATTGATTTTCCAAACACAGGTAGAAGTCCGATTCATGACCAAGCTGGAAAAAATCTAGATAATCTTGCAGATGCGGTTTATGAAGTACTTGAAGAATTAGGGATTTCTGAATATATACTTTGTGTACATAGTTTGAGTGGAATTTTAGCTTGTAAATTGCTCAACAAACTAATTAAGTGTCAGGCTTTAGTAGCAATGGAACCGACCACTAAAAAAGTCATGTTTGCTGATTTTTCAGAAAATCCTTATCCAGAAATGGAAGAGCAGATGAGGCTGATTGACGAGTGTGGTCCTGAACTTTATTTTAAGAACTTAACTCAAGAGACATTTAGCCCTGAAACTAATAAAGAAATCTGGGCAATAATGCAAGAAAAAGGCTCAGAGTTGGAAAATCAAGATTCAGGATTTCAGATATCTGGAGAGATTACTGAGGAAGATTTTGAGGATGTATCTATAGAAGCTCATATTCCTGTATTTGTTTTTTGTCAGCCTTATAGAGAAAAAGAGTACAGAGAATCAGAATATTGGACTTCCAATACTAAACTCATTTTAGGAGGGAATCACCATTATTTACAATGGTCAGAATCGGAAAAAATTGGGACTATTATTCGAGAATTGTCAGAATAAGATGGAAAGAAGGAGACTACGGGAGACAAGATGAACTACTTTAATGTTGGGAAAATCGTCAATACGCAGGGCTTGCAGGGTGAGATGCGAGTCTTGTCTGTGACGGATTTTGCAGAAGAACGGTTTAAAAAAGGGGCTGAGCTGGCCTTGTTTGATGAAAAAGATCAGTTCGTTCAAACAGTGACCATTGCTAGCCACCGTAAGCATAAGAATTTTGATATTATCAAATTCAAAGATATGTACCATATCAATGCTATCGAAAAGTACAAGGGATACAGTCTCAAGGTTGCTGAGGAAGATTTGAATGACCTAGACGATGGTGAATTTTATTATCACGAGATTATCGGTTTGGAAGTCTATGAGGGTGATAACTTGATTGGAACCATCAAGGAAATCCTGCAACCAGGTGCTAACGATGTCTGGGTGGTCAAGCGAAAAGGTAAACGTGACTTGCTTTTACCTTATATCCCACCAGTGGTTCTCAATGTTGATATTCCAAATAACCGCGTCAATGTGGAAATCTTAGAAGGGTTAGACGATGAAAATTGATATTTTAACCCTTTTTCCAGAGATGTTTTCTCCACTGGAGCACTCAATCGTTGGAAAGGCTCGAGAAAAAGGACTCTTGGATATTCAGTATCATAATTTTCGAGAATATGCTGAAAAGGCCCGCCATGTCGACGATGAGCCCTACGGGGGCGGTCAGGGGATGCTGCTCCGAGCCCAACCCATTTTCGATGCCTTTGATGCTATTGAAAAGAAAAATCCGCGCGTCATTCTCCTCGATCCTGCTGGAAAGCAGTTTGATCAGGCTTATGCTGAGGATTTGGCTCAAGAGGAAGAGCTAATCTTTATCTGTGGGCACTATGAGGGTTATGATGAGCGTATTAAGACCTTGGTGACAGATGAGATTTCCTTGGGGGACTATGTCCTGACTGGTGGAGAATTGGCGGCCATGACCATGATTGATGCTACGGTACGCCTGATTCCAGAAGTGATTGGCAAGGAGTCTAGCCACCAAGATGATAGTTTTTCTTCAGGCCTGCTCGAATATCCTCAGTACACACGTCCCTATGATTATCGAGGCATGGTTGTGCCGGATATTCTGATGAGCGGGCACCATGAAAAGATTCGTCAGTGGCGCCTGTATGAGAGTTTAAAGAAAACCTATGAACGCAGACCGGATTTGCTTGAACATTATCAACTGACAGCAGAAGAAGAAAAAATGCTGGCAGAAGTCAAAGAAAACAAAGAATAAAGGAGAAACCTATGCAAGTAATCAAACGTGATGGAGAAATTGCTGAATTTAATCCAGATAAGATTTACCAAGCTATCTTAAAAGCAGCTCAGACTGTCTATGTATTGACAGATGATTTGCGTCAAAACCTTGCACAAGTCACTAAGAAAGTGGTTTTGGATTTGGAAGAGGCCAAGGTGGAACGTGCGACTATCAGTATGATTCAATCTATGGTTGAACATCGTTTATTGGGTGCAGGTTACATTACCATTGCAGAACACTACATTTCCTATCGTCTACAACGTGACTTGGAAAGAAGTGGTTATGGAGATCATATCGCAGTTCATTTACATTTTGAACAAATTCGCTAAGAAAAAAGAGTGGGATGAAGCAACTACATCTCACTCTTTCTTAAATCTATTTTTTTGGGTTGTTTGGACAGTTGACGGGACAAATCGCAGGCGTTGAATATCGCTTATGCGGATAATACGGGTCACATTTTTGGCAAAATTTTTCACGATAATTTGCTGGCTTTGCTGATCGTATTTGATGATGTCACCTGTAAAGCTTGTCTCAGACAAGATAAGGTGAACAGCGGTTTGTTTCTGGATAGCCTCTTCAATAGTGGCTGTAAGGGAGTTGGTTTCAGTCTGGTCAGGTTGGTCATGTCCATTTAAAAAGTCATGTATTTTATCTAGAACTTGATGGAATTTATGTCTCATAGTGGCCTCCCTTCTTTTATATCAATATTATATAAAATTTTCCTAAAATCTACAAGATTTTACGAATAATCAAATGAAAGCTAAAAAAGGAGAAGAAAATGGCAGAATTTACATTTAAAATCGAAGAGCACTTGTTGACTCTTTCTGAAAACGAAAAAGGTTGGACCAAGGAAATCAACCGTGTGAGCTTTAATGGTGCCCCTGCAAAGTTTGATATTCGTGCTTGGAGCCCAGATCATACTAAAATGGGCAAAGGGATTACTCTCTCTAATGAAGAATTTCAAACGATGGTGGATGCCTTTAAAGGCAACTAAGTTTTCAAAATGAAAGAAAAGGATACTGAGTCATGATAACTCGATATCCTTTTTTAGTTAGTAAAGTAAGCCTGATTTTTAAGGCGTTGAAGTAGTGGACGGCTAATAAAACTAATAGCCAGAAGTTTACCAAGGTCTGGAATGATAAAGGGAATGACCCCCACAACAAGAGCTTTTTCAAATGCCATTCCAGCTAGAAAATGCAAGCTGAGAATCCCGCCGACAAAGACAAGGGCATCACCCAAGAGGTTTGCAAGAAAAATCTTGACAACACCACTCTTGCTGTTGGTTAGAGAGGAAGTAAGTCCAGAGTATACAAGATAAAACCAAAGATAACCCGCAGTAGGACCAACCAACGCCTGCAATCCTGCTCCACCTCCTGCAAAGACAGGAAGACCGATAGCACCTAGAAGAAGATAGAGTCCGACAGAAAGTACAGCCTCTCTAGGTCTAAAGACAGTGGCAATCAAGCCGATTGCAAAGTTTTGCAGAGTGAAGGGGACGGGTCCAATTGGAAGACTGATTTGTGCCAAAACAGCAATGAGAGCAGCCCCAATAGCAGGGATAGCATAAACATGAGCTTTTTTCAAAATAGTTAACCTCTTTTCTGATGTATAGTAACTATTATACTCGTAGAGTAATTATTGTCAACCTATTTTTATAGAAAAGGTAACAAAGACTGTAACGGCCGATTTTCCTGACTGGGTAAGTTTTTTTCATCGATTCGTAAATCATCAAAAAAGAAGCAGACACAGTTGTATCAGCTTCTTTTATTTCGATTAACGCATGGTTACAAATTCTTCAGATGCAGTTGGGTGAATTGCCACAGTTGCATCAAAGTCAGCCTTGGTTGCTCCCATTTTGATAGCAACAGCAAAGCCTTGAATCATTTCATCAACACCATAGCCAATTCCATGAAGTCCGACAACTTTTTCTTCTGAACCAGCTGTGATCAATTTGAAACGGGATTCTTGTCTATTGCCAGTAACGGCAGAGTACATAGATGCAAAGCTTGATTTGTAAACCTTGATTTGGTCTTGACCGTATTCTTTAATAGCTTGCTCTTCGGTCAATCCAACCGTTCCGATAGCAGGGTGTGAAAAGACAACGGTTGGAATAGTTGAGTAGTCCATTTTAGCAGTTGTTTTTCCGTTAAAGAGACGTTCAGATAAAGTACGCCCAGCCTTGATAGCAACTGGAGTCAGTTCCTTTTCACCTGTTACATCACCTAGAGCGTAGATTCCTTCAACAACAGTATTTTGGTATTCATCCACTTGGATAAAGCCACGTTCGTTCAGAGTGACTCCAGCTTTTTCAAGTTGCAAGCCCTTAACGTTTGGACGGCGACCCGTAGCCCAGATAACTTGGCTAGCTGTGTGACTAGTACCATCTTCAAAATGAATGGTAATGCCTTCAGCAGTTTTTTCTAACTTGACAGGGACTTTGTGAGTATGAAGTGGTAAGTTTGTTCTTTCCATTTCCTTGACCAAACCTTCAACGATGTAGGAATCAAAACCACGTAAAGGGCGATCACGGCGAACAAAGAGGTCTGTCTTGACACCAAAAGTGTGGAGTACGCCAGCCAATTCAACGGCGATATAACCAGCGCCTAGAATAGCAACTGACTCTGGCAATTCTTCCCAAGCAAATACATCATCAGAAGAGCCACCTAGCTCAGCACCAGGAATATTAGGAATACTTGGATGGGCACCTGTCGCAATCACGATATGTTTAGCACGAATCAGTTCACCATTTACGCTGACAGTATGAGAATCTACAAATTCAGCATGGCCTTCAATCAAGTCTACACCGTTACGTTTAAAACTGCCATCATAAGAAGAACGAGCGCGATCAATGTAGGCTTCACGATTGCGACGTAGGGTTGCAAAGTCAAAGTTAAGATTAGTAGTCTTAAAGCCGTAGTCTTCTCCAAATTGATGGAAAGTCTCAGCGATTTGCGCCCCGTACCACATGATTTTTTTAGGAACACAGCCGACATTGACACAGGTTCCACCTAATTTCTTTTCCTCAATAACGGCTGCTTTGGCTCCGTGTTCACCAGCACGGTTCATGGTAGCAATTCCTCCGCTACCTCCACCGATAGCAATGATATCATATTCTCTCATTGAAAACTCCTTTGTACTCTTTTAAATAGTCGAGTGTCTTTTTTGATAGTCATATTCTATCTTTTTTTTGATTTGATTGCAAAAATCTGCTACGTTCAAAAAATTTAAAGAAAAGGCTTGCAAAAAACAAAAATAAAGTGTATGATATAACTAGTACAATGATTGTAAAATAAATTCCGAACAATAATTAAATCCTGAAATGTCATTATTTCGTTCTGAAATGTTATTGTTTCAAATTGATAATTTTTGTATAATATTGTTAAGAACTTTAAATCAAAAAGGAGTTTCATTATGAAAAAGAATGGTAAAGCTAAAAAGTGGCAATTGTATGCAGCAATCGGTGCTGCCAGTGTAGTTGTATTAGGTGCTGGGGGGATTTTGCTCTTTAGACAACCATCTCAGACTGCTGTAAAAGATGAGGCTACTCATCTTGTTGTTGCCAAGGAAGGAAGCGTGGCATCCTCTGTTTTATTGTCAGGGACAGTAACAGCAAAAAATGAACAATATGTTTATTTTGATGCTAGTAAGGGAGATTTAGATGAAATCCTTGTTTCTGTGGGTGATAAAGTCAGTGAAGGGCAGGCTTTAGTCAAGTACAGTAGTTCAGAAGCCCAGGTGGCCTATGATTCAGCGAGTCGGGCAGTAGCTAAGGCAGATCGTCATATCAATGAACTCAATCAAGCACGAAATGAAGCCGCTTCAGCTCCGGCTCCTCAAGCCTCTGCGCCAGCAGGAGGAGAAGATGCAACGGTGCAAAGCCCAACTCCAGTGGCTGGAAATTCTGTTGCTTCTATTGACGCTCAGTTGGGTGATGCCCGTGATGCTCGTGCAGATGCAGCAGCGCAATTAAGCAAGGCTCAAAGTCAGTTGGATGCAATGACGGTTCTCAGTACCCTAGAGGGAACTGTGGTCGAAGTCAACCACAATGTTTCTAAATCTCCAACAGGAGCTAGCCAAGTAGTCGTTCATGTCGTAAGTAATGAAAACTTGCAAGTTAAGGGAGAACTGTCTGAATATAACCTCGCCAACCTATCTGTAGGTCAAGAAGTAACTTTTACTTCTAAAGTTTACCAAGATAAGAGCTGGACTGGTAAGATTAGCTATATCTCTGATTACCCTAAAAACAATGGTGAAGCAGCTAGTCCAGCTGCCGCAGCTTCTGGTAATTCTGGTTCTAAATATCCATATACCATCGATGTTACAAGTGAAATTGGTGATTTGAAACAAGGATTCTCAGTAAGTGTTGAGGTCAAAAATAAGAGTAAAGCCATTTTGGTTCCTCTAACAAGTGTTGTGAATGAAAATGATAAGAACTATGTCTGGGTACTTGACGAGCAGAAAAAGGCCAAGAAAGTGGAAGTTGGTTTGGGGAATGCTGATGCAGACAACCAAGAAATCACTTCAGGTCTGACAAATGGAGTTAAGGTCATCAGTAACCCAACGTCTTCTCTAGAGGAAGGAAAAGAGGTGAAGGCTGATGAAGCAACTAATTAGTCTAAAAAATATCTGCAGAAGCTACCGTAACGGTGATCAAGAACTGCAGGTTCTCAAAAATATCAACTTAGAAGTGAATGAGGGTGAGTTTGTTGCCATTATGGGACCATCTGGTTCTGGTAAGTCTACTCTCATGAATACGATTGGGATGTTGGATACACCAACTAGTGGAGAATATTATCTTGAAGGCCAAGAAGTAGCTGGACTGGGTGAAAAACAACTAGCCAAGGTCCGCAACCAACAAATCGGATTTGTCTTTCAGCAGTTCTTTCTTCTATCTAAACTTAATGCTTTGCAAAACGTAGAATTGCCCTTGATTTATGCAGGAGTTTCGGCTTCAAAACGTCGCAAGTTAGCTGAGGAATATTTAGATAAGGTTGAATTGACAGAACGAAGTCACCATTTACCTTCGGAATTATCTGGTGGTCAAAAGCAACGTGTAGCTATTGCGCGTGCCTTGGTAAATAATCCTTCTATTATTCTAGCGGACGAACCGACAGGAGCCTTGGATACCAAAACAGGGAACCAAATCATGCAATTATTGGTTGAACTAAATAAAGAAGGAAAAACCATTATCATGGTAACACATGAGCCTGAGATCGCTGCTTATGCCAAACGTCAGATTGTCATTCGAGATGGAGTTATTTCGTCCGACAGTGCGCAGTTAGAGAAGGAGGAAAACTAAGATGCAGAATCTGAAATTTGCCTTTTCATCTATCATGGCTCACAAGATGCGTTCTTTGCTTACCATGATTGGGATTATTATCGGTGTTTCATCGGTTGTTGTGATTATGGCTCTGGGTGATTCCATGTCTCGACAGCTCAATAAAAATATGACCAGATCTCAGAAAAATATCAGTGTCTTTTTCTCTTCTAAAAAAAGCAAAGATGGGTCTTTTACTCAGAAACAATCAGCTTTTACGGTTTCTGGAAAAGAAGAGGAAGTTCATGTTGAACCACCAAAACCGCAAGAATCTTGGGTCAAGGAGGCAGCTAAACTCAAGGGAGTGGATAATTACTATGTAACCAACTCAACGAACGCCATTTTGACTTATAAAGATAAAAAGGTTGAAAATGCCAATTTGACAGGTGGAAACAGAACTTATATGGAGGCTGTTAACAATGAAATTCTTGCAGGACGTAGTCTGAGAGAACAAGATTTCAAAGAATTTGCAAGTGTCATTTTGCTTGATGAAGAATTATCCATTAGTCTATTTGGATCTCCTCAAGAGGCTATTAACAAGGTTGTGGAAGTCAATGGTTTTAGTTATCGAGTCATTGGTGTTTATACTAGCCCAGAATCTAAAAATTCAAAAATGTATGGTCTTGGTGGCTTGCCTATTACCACAAATATCTCCCTTGCTGCGAATTTTAATGTAGATGAAATTGCTAATATTGTCTTTCGAGTGAATGACACAAGCTTGACTCAAACTCTGGGTCCAGAATTAGCACGAAAAATGACAGAGCTGGCTGGCTTGCAACAGGGAGAATATCAAGTGGCAGATGAGTCAGCTGTATTTGCAGAAGTTCAACAATCGTTTAGTTTTATGACGACGGTTATTAGTGCCATTGCAGGAATCTCACTTTTTGTTGGAGGGACTGGTGTCATGAACATCATGCTGGTTTCTGTTACAGAGCGTACCCGTGAGATTGGTCTCCGTAAGGCTTTGGGTGCAACTCGTGCCAATATTTTAATCCAGTTTTTGATTGAATCCATGATTTTGACCTTGTTAGGTGGATTAATTGGCTTGACAATTGCAAGTGGTTTAACTGCCTTAGCAGGTTTGTTACTGCAAGGTTTGATTGCGGGTATAGAAGTGGGAGTATCGATCCCAGTTGCCCTATTTAGTCTTGCAGTTTCGGCTAGCGTGGGTATCGTTTTTGGGGTCTTGCCAGCCAACAAGGCATCGAAACTTGACCCAATCGAAGCCCTTCGTTATGAATAAAAGG
>NZ_AEDV01000029.1 GCF_000148545.1 Streptococcus mitis SK597
AAACACTTTTGAAATGAAGATTTTAAAAAAAGAGAAAAATTTGAATTTCATAGTTGACAAATGTAGATTTTTGGAGTATACTAATAACTGTAATCGACAAATGTAGATTTAGGAGGTGTGATTATGCAGATTTCAGATGCAGAATGGCAGGTCATGAAGATTATTTGGATGCAAGGAGAGCAGACCAGTACGGATTTGATCAGGGTTCTGGCGGAGCGGTTCGACTGGTCCAAGTCAACCATTCAAACTCTTTTGGCTCGTTTGGTTGAGAAAGAGTGTCTGACAAGGAAAAAAGAAGGCAAGTTCTTTATCTATTCAGCCCTTTTAACTTTGGACCAAAGTCGGGATTTACTTGTTCAAGATATCAAGGACAAGGTTTGTTCTCGTAGGATTAAGAACTTGTTGGCTGATTTGATTGCTGAATGTGATTTTACTCAGGCTGACTTAGAAGACTTGGAAACTGCGATTTCTAAGAAGAAATCAAGTGCTGTAACAGAAGTAAGATGTAATTGTATGTAAAGGAGACGTCATGTTAAATAGTATTGTAACCATTGTTTGTATTACCCTTATCGCGTTTATCTTGTTCTGGTTTTTCAAAAAGCCTGAAAAATCTGGACAAAAAGCCCAGCAAAAAAAGGGCTACCAAGAGATTCGAGTGGAGGTCATGGGGGGCTATACGCCTGAGTTGATTATCCTCAAGAAATCAGTGCCAGCCCGCATTGTCTTTGACCGTAAGGACCCTTCACCCTGTCTAGACCAAATTGTTTTTCCAGATTTTGGTGTACATGCGGACCTGCCAATGGGTGAAGAGTATATAGTGGAAATCACGCCTGAGCAGGCTGGAGAGTATGGTTTCTCTTGTGGCATGAATATGATGCACGGCAAGATGATTGTAGAATAGGAGAATGATATGACTGAAATTGTAAAAGCAAGTCTTGAGAATGGTGTTCAAAAAATCCGTATCACGGCAGACAAAGGCTACCATCCAGCCCACATTCAACTGCAAAAAGGAGTTCCTGCTGAGATCACCTTTCACCGTGTAACACCTTCAAACTGTTATAAGGAAATTCTGTTTGAAGAAGAAGGTATTCTAGAACCAATCGGCGTAGACGAAGAGAAAACAATTCGATTTACACCTCAAGAATTAGGTCAACATGAATTTTCTTGTGGCATGAAGATGCAAAAGGGGAGTTATACCGTAGTTGAGAAGACTCGAAAATCTCTATCACTTTTACAGCGTTTTTGGATTACTAGTATCTTTACTGTGCCTCTTGTGATTCTCATGATTGGGATGTCGACAGGAGGAATTAGTCACCAAGTTATGCGTTGGGGAACCTTTTTAGCCACAACACCGATTATGCTAGTAGCAGGTGGTCCTTATATCCAAAGTGCTTGGGCTAGTTTTAAAAAGCACAATGCCAACATGGATACCTTGGTTGCTCTGGGAACCCTAGTGGCCTATTTCTATAGCTTAGTTGCCCTCTTCGCTGGTCTCCCCGTTTACTTTGAAAGTGCTGCATTTATCTTCTTCTTCGTTCTTATGGGAGCCGTTTTTGAGGAGAAAATGCGGAAAAATACTTCCCAAGCTGTGGAGAAATTGCTGGACTTGCAGGCTAAAACAGCAGAAGTCTTGCGTGAGGATCGCTATGTTCAAGTTCCTTTGGAGCAAGTCAAGGTAGGTGACCTGATTCGAGTGCGTCCCGGTGAAAAGATTGCTGTTGATGGTGTCGTAGTAGAAGGTATCTCTAGTATTGATGAGTCTATGGTGACAGGTGAGAGTCTGCCTGTGGACAAGACAGTTGGAGATACCGTCATTGGTTCAACCATCAATAATAGTGGAACACTTGTTTTTAGAGCAGAAAAAGTTGGTTCAGAGACTGTTTTGGCTCAGATTGTGGATTTTGTGAAGAAAGCTCAGACCAGTCGTGCGCCGATTCAGGACTTGACGGATAAAATTTCAGGGATTTTTGTTCCAGCAGTTGTCATTTTAGGGATTGTGACCTTTTGGGTTTGGTTCGTCTTGCTCAGGGATAGTGTAGTTGTGCTTGGAGCGAGCTTTGTGTCTTCGCTTCTCTACGGAGTGGCGGTTTTGATTATCGCCTGTCCTTGTGCATTGGGACTTGCAACACCGACAGCCCTTATGGTGGGGACAGGACGCAGTGCCAAGATGGGAGTTCTCCTCAAAAATGGAACGGTTCTACAGGAAATCCAGAAAGTCCAAACTATTGTCTTTGATAAGACCGGGACTTTGACTGAAGGGAAACCTGTGGTCACAGATATCATCGGCGACGAGACAGAAGTGCTTGGATTGGCAGCTTCCTTGGAAGAAGCTTCTCAACACCCACTGGCTGAAGCCGTTGTGAAACGAGCGAGTGAAGCTGGACTTGAGCTTCACACTGTTGAAAATTTCCAAGCCTTGCACGGAAAAGGTGTCTCAGGGCAAATCAATGGAAAACAAGTTTTGCTTGGAAATGCTAAAATGCTGGATTGCATGGATATTTCTAGCATTTATCAAGAAAAACTAGAAGAACTAGAAAAAGAAGCTAAGACAGTTGTTTTCTTGGCTGTGGACAATGAAATCAAAGGCTTGCTTGCTCTGCAAGATATTCCTAAGGAAAATGCTAAGCTTGCCATCAGTCAGTTGAAAAAACGAGGTCTTAAAACAGTCATGCTGACAGGAGACAATGCAGGTGTGGCGCGTGCTATTGCCGATCAGATCGGAATCGAAGAGGTCATTGCAGGTGTCTTGCCAGAAGAAAAAGCTCATGAAATCCATAAACTACAAGCGGCTGGCAAAGTAGCCTTTGTTGGGGATGGTATCAATGATGCTCCTGCCCTTAGTGTAGCAGATGTGGGGATTGCTATGGGAGCTGGAACAGATATTGCCATCGAGTCAGCAGATTTGGTGTTGACAACTAATAACCTCCTAGGAGTGGTTCGTGCCTTTGACATGAGTAAGAAAACCTTTCATCGTATTCTGCTCAATCTTTTCTGGGCCTTTATCTACAACGTCGTCGGAATTCCGATAGCAGCAGGAATCTTTTCAGGTGTTGGACTGGCCCTTAACCCAGAACTGGCAGGTCTAGCCATGGCATTTAGTTCTGTATCTGTGCTGACCAGTTCCCTTCTCTTAAACTTTAGTAAAATAGATTAAAAGCGGGCTTGCTCGCTTTTTATTATAAAACAGAAATTAAAAAACATTTCCAAACTGTACTGTAATAGAGAATAAAAACTTCTGAGCAGATTCTTAGTAAACTAAAAATAAATGTGATAAATTAGTATTGTAAAAATTTGCTGAAACGTTTTCAAAAACTATATGAAACCTTTTTTAGTAGATTTAAAAATATTTGAAGGAGAGTTATCATTATGACTCAAGGGAAAATTACTGCATCTGCAGCAATGCTTAATGTATTGAAAACATGGGGCGTAGACACAATCTACGGTATCCCATCAGGAACACTCAGCTCATTGATGGATGCTTTGGCTGAAGACAAAGATATCCGCTTCTTGCAAGTTCGCCACGAAGAAACAGGTGCCCTTGCAGCGGTTATGCAAGCTAAATTCGGTGGCTCAATCGGTGTTGCAGTTGGTTCAGGTGGACCTGGTGCGACTCACTTGATTAATGGTGTTTACGATGCAGCAATGGATAACACTCCATTCCTAGCGATCCTTGGATCACGTCCAGTTAACGAATTGAACATGGATGCCTTCCAAGAATTGAACCAAAACCCAATGTACAACGGTATCGCTGTTTACAACAAACGTGTAGCTTACGCTGAGCAATTGCCAAAAGTAATTGACGAAGCTTGCCGTGCTGCAGTTTCTAAAAAAGGTCCAGCTGTTGTTGAAATCCCAGTAAACTTCGGTTTCCAAGAAATCGACGAAAACTCATACTATGGATCAGGTTCATACGAGCGTTCATTCATCGCTCCTGCTTTGAACGAAGTTGAAATCGACAAAGCTGTTGAAATCTTGAACAATGCTGAACGTCCAGTGATCTATGCTGGTTACGGTGGTGTTAAAGCTGGTGAAGTGATCACTGAATTGTCATGTAAAATCAAAGCACCAATCATCACAACTGGTAAAAACTTTGAAGCTTTCGAATGGAACTATGAAGGTTTGACAGGTTCTGCTTACCGTGTTGGTTGGAAACCAGCCAACGAAGTGGTCTTTGAAGCAGACACAGTTCTTTTCCTTGGTTCAAACTTCCCATTTGCTGAAGTATACGAAGCATTCAAAAACACTGAAAAATTCATCCAAGTCGATATTGACCCTTACAAACTTGGTAAACGTCATGCTCTTGACGCTTCAATCCTTGGTGATGCAGGTCAAGCAGCGAAAGCAATTCTTGACAAAGTGAATCCAGTTGAATCTACTCCATGGTGGCGTGCAAACGTGAAGAATAACCAAAACTGGCGCGATTACATGAACAAACTCGAAGGTAAAACTGAGGGTGAATTGCAATTGTATCAAGTTTACAATGCAATCAACAAACATGCTGATCAAGACGCTATCTATTCAATCGACGTAGGTGACACTACTCAAACATCTACTCGTCACCTTCACATGACACCTAAGAACATGTGGCGTACATCGCCACTCTTTGCGACAATGGGTATTGCCCTTCCTGGTGGTATCGCTGCTAAGAAAGACAATCCAGATCGCCAAGTATGGAACATCATGGGTGACGGTGCATTCAACATGTGCTACCCAGACGTTATCACAAACGTTCAATACGACCTTCCAGTTATCAACGTTGTCTTCTCAAATGGTAAATATGCCTTCATCAAGGACAAATACGAAGACACAAACAAACATTTGTTTGGTTGTGACTTCCCTAATGCTGACTATGCTAAAATCGCTGAAGCGCAAGGTGCTGTAGGATTTACAGTTGACCGTATCGAAGACATCGATGCAGTTGTCGCAGAAGCCGTTAAATTGAACAAAGAAGGTAAAACTGTTGTTATCGATGCTCGCATCACTCACCACCGTCCACTTCCAGTAGAAGTACTTGAATTGGATCCAAAACTTTACTCAGAAGAAGCAATCAAAGCCTTCAAGGAAAAATACGAAGCAGAAGAACTCGTACCATTCCGTCTCTTCTTGGAAGAAGAAGGTTTGCAATCACGCGCAATTAAATAATTCCTTCTTGGAACTTAAAAAGATCGGAGTAATCCGGTCTTTTTATGGAGGATAGTAAATGAATTTAAATCAATTAGATATTATCGTTTCAGATGTTCCCCAAGTCTGTGCTGACTTGGAGCGTATTTTGGATAAAAAGGCAGATTATGCTGATGATGGTTTTGCTCAGTTTACGATTGGCAGTCACTGTCTGATGTTGTCCCAAAATCATTTGGTTCCTTTGGAAAACTTTCAGTCAGGAATCATTCTTCATATCGATGTTGAGGATCTAAATCAGAATTACCAACGTTTAAAAGAGATTGGTGTCGAGATTTTACATGGGCCAGTTGTAACTGATTGGGGAACAGAATCCTTGCTAGTGAGTGGCCCTGCTGGTCTAGTGATTGATTTTTATCGTATGAAATAAGGCGCTTAGTCATTTGAAGATAACCTTAATTATTCTTAAAAACAGAATGTGAGAATATGAACTATTGAAAGATCGGAGTCATCCGGTCTTTTTATATAAATATTTGACAACGCTTTCTTGGAATCTTATAATAAAAATATAACAGCATAAAGTAAAACTGATATGGAAAGGAGAAATATTTTTTAAACAGCAGTAGTAAGTGAATTTTCTTATTTCACTGGAACTTGGGATTGAAATATCTCCATGAATAGATAGTAGGAGGAAAGAGATGCAAAAAAAGGATATTTATCTAATCTGTGTGACCATGATTATCTGTTCAATTATTATAGGTTTGATTGTAGGAAGTTTTATTTTGCATGGTCTTGAAGATATTGCATCAATCATTAGCTACGGCTTAATGATAATCAATCAGTCCATCCATTAATTGACAAGAGCTATTCATTTTTACATTTTATGGATTAAACAGATCGGAGCAATCCGGTCTTTTTCTTATCACAAGACTGTGGTAGTTTACATTTTTATAATAAAAGTCTTAAAGTCTTGCTTATTTTTGTATTAAATTATAAAATAGAAAGTATAAAAGAATAAAAGAGGTTTTGAAAATGTCTGAAAAACAAATGAAAGTGTTGGGGTGGGTAGCGACTTTCATGTCTGTTATGATGTATGTGTCTTACTTCCCACAAATCATGAATAATCTTGCCGGTCAAAAAGGCAACTTCATTCAACCCCTAGTCGCAGCTATCAACTGTAGTCTCTGGGTTTACTATGGTCTTTTCAAGAAGGAAAGAGATATTCCACTTGCAGCTGCTAATGCACCAGGTATCGTTTTTGGTTTAGTAACGGCTATCACAGCTTTGATTTAAAAAGAAGACTGCTTTCAGTCTTTTTTTCGTATATGTGAGCAAGCTCAGGACATCATTACCCAGATAGTTTCAAACTTTTTATCTCCTTTTTAGTATAATAGAACTATCAAATCAAGTGAGGTAAAGTGATGACAGAAAGATTACAATTTCCAGAGGGCTTCCTCTGGGGTGGTGCAACAGCAGCCAACCAATGCGAGGGTGCTTATAATCTTGATGGGCGTGGCTTAGCGAACGTTGATATCGTCCCCATTGGTCCAGATCGTGAAGCCATTATCACAGGTCAGAAAAAGATGTTTTCGTTTGAGGAGGGCTATTTTTACCCAGCAAAAGAAGCCATTGATATGTACCATCATTACAAGGAAGATATTACTCTTTTTGCAGAAATGGGTTTTAAGACTTATCGGCTTTCCATTGCTTGGACTCGGATTTTTCCTAAGGGAGACGAAACCGAGCCAAATGAAGCTGGTCTAGCCTTTTATGAGGATTTGTTTAAGGAATGTCATAAGTATGGAATCCAACCTCTGGTAACCATTACTCATTTCGACTGTCCTATGCACTTGATTGAAGAGTACGGTGGATGGCGCAATCGACGTATGTTAGACTTCTATGAAAAACTTTGTCGCACGCTCTTTACCCGCTATAAGGGCTTAGTCAAATACTGGCTTACCTTTAATGAAATCAACATGATTCTCCATGCCCCCTTTATGGGAGCTGGGCTCTGTTTTGAAGAAGGAGAAAATCAAGAACAGGTTAAATATCAGGCTGCTCACCATGAGTTGGTGGCCTCGGCCATGGCGACTAAGCTTGCCCACGAAATTGACCCAGAAAACAAGGTGGGATGTATGTTGGCTGCAGGGCAATACTATCCTAACACAGCCCATCCGAGAGACTACTGGGCTACTATGGAAGAAGACCGTAAGAGTTACTTCTTCATTGATGTTCAAGCGCGTGGGGAATACCCAAATTACGCTAAGAAGCAGTGGGAACGTGAAGGAATTAAGGTTGAAATGGCTCCAGAAGATTTGGATTTGTTGAAGAATCACACTGTTGACTTTGTTTCCTTCTCTTACTATGCAAGTCGAGTGGCCTCAGGGGATCCAGAAGTGAGGGATCTGACTGCTGGGAATGTCTTTGCCTCTATCAAAAATCCTTATCTTGAATCCTCAGAATGGGGATGGCAGATTGACCCACTTGGCCTTCGTATCACCCTCAATGCCATCTGGGATCGTTACCAAAAGCCAATGTTTATCGTAGAAAATGGACTCGGTGCTATGGACACGCCAGATGAGAATGGTTATGTAGCAGATGACTATCGGATTGCTTACTTAAAGGCTCATATCAAGACTATGCGAGATGCCATTTACCAAGATGGAGTTGACTTGCTTGGTTATACGACTTGGGGTTGTATCGATCTGGTTTCAGCTGGAACAGGCGAAATGAACAAGCGCTATGGCTTTATCTATGTGGATAGAGATAATGCTGGTCATGGAAGCCTCAAACGGAGCAAGAAGAAGTCCTTCTACTGGTACAAGGATGTCATTGCCAGCAATGGTGCAAGTATTGAGTAGAGCACATTTGTTTACTATTTTTATAAAATCTTCTCCCTACTTTATAAGATATGAAAAAGAGTTCAACTGGAACTCTTTTTTTGCTATAATGAGGGGAGAAAAATCAGACAGGAGATCAAGATGTCAGAACCATTATTTTTACAATCAGTTATGCAAGAAAAAATTTGGGGTGGAACCAAGCTACGTGATGAGTTTGGTTATGACATCCCAAGTGAAAAAATAGGTGAATACTGGGCCATCTCAGCACATCCAAATGGAGTTTCAAAGGTGGCAAATGGTCGTTACGAGGGAACAGACTTAGCTACTTTGTATGCGGAACACCGTGAGTTGTTTGGCAATCGTCCAGAACCTGTATTTCCACTGTTGACTAAGATTCTGGATGCCAACGACTGGCTCAGTGTCCAAGTTCACCCAGATGATGCCTATGGACTAGAGCATGAAGGCGAGCTTGGAAAAACAGAATGCTGGTATATTATCGCTGCAGACGAAGGTTCAGAGATTATTTACGGTCACAATGCCAAGTCAAAAGAAGAACTCCGCCAGCAAATCGAAGACAAGAACTGGGATGACTTGCTGACAAAAGTACCAGTTAAGGCTGGAGATTTCTTCTATGTACCAAGTGGGACTATGCACGCTATCGGAGCAGGCATCTTGATTCTTGAAACCCAGCAATCTAGCGATACCACTTACCGTGTCTATGACTTTGACCGTAAGGATGATAATGGCAACTTGCGTGAACTTCACCTTGAAAAATCTATCGATGTTTTGAACATTGGCGAGCCTGCCAATAGCCGTCCTGTAATTGTCAAAGCAGATAATTTACGTTCCACTCTCCTTGTATCCAATGATTTCTTTGCAGTTTACAAGTGGGAAATTACTGGGAAAGTTGACTTCGAAAAGACAGCTGACTACAGCTTATTTAGTGTCTTAGCTGGTCAAGGTCAGCTTACTGTTGACGGAAAAAACTATCCAATCCAAAAAGGCAGCCACTTTATCCTACCAAGTGATGTTGAAGCTTGGACTCTGGAAGGGCAAGGTTTGGAATTGATTGTTAGCCATCCATAAAAAAGAAAGGGCCTGAG
>NZ_AEDV01000028.1 GCF_000148545.1 Streptococcus mitis SK597
GCCGGTTGCTCAAAGCACTGCTTTGAGGTTGTAGATAAGACTGACGAAGTCAGTCACATATATAATCCAAGGTGAAGCTGATGTGGTTTGAAGAGTATTACTTGTTTTATATTGTGACCAATGGTAGGGAGGGTAGATAACGTAGATATTATGACATAAGAATAAATATTAGAACTAGATAAATGTGTTACGAATATTAGAATCAGGAGTTTCTTCGATAAATTCAACGATATCATTTGGAAGACAGTCTAAAATCCGACATAGCTTTTCTAAAGTTAGTAAAGTTATGTTTTTATTTTTCTTTAGGCTGTCAAGAGTTTTATTATCAACTCCGGATTTTAATAACTTGTATTGAGAAACTTCTTTTTTCTTCATTGTAGCCCAGAGTGGGTTAAAACTGATTATCGTCATCAACTCCTTTTACTTAATTATAAGAAAAAAGTATCTGACTTCATATTGTGTATATATCCACAATATGATAAAATAACAAGGAAAGGAGACTTATGGATGAATAAGAATGATATTATTTCTCAAGAGGAGAATGAGTTAGATTATTTTTTAGGAATTATTCCGGATGAATCTAAGTCAGATTTGTTTGATGAATGGACTATTTGGGAAGCCTATGTAAAAGGGAGGTTGCCAAATAAACATTGGTCTGAAGTTTTTGATAATGGTGCATACCATTCATTTGATGTCATTACTGCAGAAGGCAAAAAATATGAATATTATCCTATCGCTAATCCGCAATCATACCAGACTGTTTTACAAGAATATCTTTCGACAATAGAAGAGCCTAAACGTAGTAGAAACTTAATAGTTGAAGCTGCTATTTGGTCTAAAAGAGTAGAAGATCTGACTAAGTATTTTTATATAGTAGATGGAAAACATGTTTCTCTTATCAACCCGAAATTAAGTGTTTTGGGATGGATTTTTAGAATTTTAGGTTCATTGTTCTTAGTTGCTTATATAGATAGACTTGGTGAATTTTCTAGTTCTGGTTTAGGAATCTTAAGTAAACCTTTTGAATACTCCCTTTGGGTGGGAGCATGGGTTCTGCTATGGTCTCCAATTTATTTTGCTTATCAACGAGTGAAGCATGAAAAACCAATAGCAGATCAAGTAAAAAAACATAAGGATGAAGTTGCTCAAGCTAGAAACTATTGTATGGAGAAATTGAATAGTATTCCATTTGTTTATGCAAGGCAACAAGCAGGGTTAGATATTCATTTTGCTGCTTTTGCTTATATGGTTAATGTAATTGATCAAGGTAGAGCCTATGACTTAGGACAAGCGCAAAATATGTATGAAGACATGCTGAGGACAGAGCAATTAAATTATCAGTTTCAAGAATTACAAAGAAAAGTTGATTACAATAACAAAATGACAACAATTAATACATTTACAAATTTAATGAAATAATAGATTAGGAGAAATAAGATGTTTGGAAAACCGAAATATGAAAGTGATATTGATCAAACAGTTAGAGATATGTGGTGGGGGTTTGCCATTTTTATAACTGTAATGTACTTTTTAGTCAAAGCAACTTACTATGTCGCATTGCCGTTTTATACTTTATTTACTCATTTGTTTGAAGAAAAAATCCAACAGAAAGAATATTTAAACTGGATGAGATTTTTACCTTTGACTTGGTTTATGAGTGGAGAGACCAAAGAAATGAGACGAGCTGCTGTGAGCTGTACTATACTGCCGATTTCGCTACCTTTATTTTTAATTTTTAATTATCTATATAGTATTAAAGTAATTGGCGATAGCTTTTCCATTTTTATTTTGATTTTATTTACATGTAGTCTAGGAGGCATTATAGGTACTGTTAGAAATTATCGTTTTTCTAAAAAATATATTAGATAGTTTAAGTATGTAAAAATATAATCATTGAAAAGTCAGGAAAATAAAGATGGATAGACAAAATACTAATGAAAAAAAGACTTTGAAAAAAGGTAGAAGAGGTTGGGTAATCTCAGCAGCAATTGTAGCGCTTTTAGGAATTTCAGCTGGAACAGTTGTGTTGCAAAATCAATCGAGTCAAAATCAAGGACAATGTGAAAGTGTTACCGTTTCAGACTCTTCTTCAAAAGAAAAAGAATACACAACAACTGATACTATTAAAGAAACAGAGAAGAGTTTTCTACCTAAAGTAGAAGCCAAAGAGGAATTGGCTAAAGCATTTGTAGCTACTAAAAAAATTGGTGCTGAAGATTCGATTAAATCTCTTTATAAATCATATGAAAAATTATCAGAAATAACTAAGGTAGAGGAAAAGCTTAAGTCACAGGTAAGAACTGAGGGTGAAGAAGTTGAGCAAGTTTCTAGATCAGAAGTAGGTAATAAAGATAATAAAATATTGGAAAAATCTGATAACCTAACTAAAAAGGTTGAAGTAAACATCAACCCATCATTTGAAGTTAAAGATGATAAAGGCATCCCAGCAGTTCAACCTAAACTTCCAGAATTGGTAGTTAGCAAAAAAGGAACTCCCGAAGTTCAACCTAAACTGCCTGAATTGGTAATTATCGAAAAAGGAACTCCTGAAGTTCAGCCTGCATTGCCTGAAGCTAAACCAGAAAAAGATAAGGTCTTAGATAAAAAGGAAGAGAAAAAAGAAGTTGAAACTAAAGTTACAACTCCAACTGTTCCAGAAAACAAAGACCAAACAACTGGTACTCCAACTAAAGAAGAAAAAACTTTAGAAGAGAAAAAAGATAAGGTTGAAAATAATCAAGCAAACTTGCCAGGTGATAAAGGTCAAGTTGAAACTGGTAAAACTACTACTGTAGTGGGTGAAACAACTAAAGAAGAAGTTATTAAACCTGCTACTCCAGCAAAACCAGAAGTGCCTGCTAAACCAGCTGTAGAAGCTCAGCCAGCCATTCCAGCTCAGCCTGAAGTTAAAAAAGTTGTAACTACTCGAACTGAAGTAGAAACTTCTATAATTGAACCTGGAGTCCAACATGTCCCAGATACAAATCTTAATGTTGGTGAAACTCAAGTTGTTCAAGAAGGTGTTGCAGGAAAAACAGAAACAACTTACACAATTACCATTGAAAATGGTGTAGAAGTTAGTCGTGTAGCAACAGGAACTCAAACAACTCCTGCAGTTGATAAAGTTATCCATGTTGGTACTAAAACTTCTAAAGAAGTGGTTCGTACTACAAAAGAAGAGGTGGTTCGCACTCCTATTCTCCCTGGTACAGAATACGTTCCAGATGAAAACTTGGATGCTGGAGTAGAAAAAGAGGTAGAAGCCGGTAAAGCTGGTGAAAAACTTGAAGTCTACACTGTAACACTTGAAGACGGTGTGGAAACTGGTCGAATTCTTGTTTCTTCTACTCAAAAAGAAGCAAAAAATAGAGTTATTCATGTTGGAATAAAAGTTGCTAAGAAAAACATTGAAACTGTAACTCGTGAAACTCACAAAGTTGAATATAAAGTTACTAGCAACACAAATCCAGACCTTTCTAAAGGTGAGAAAAAAGTAATTCAAGCTGGTAAGGATGGTTCTTATGAACTTGTTACTACAGTTGTAACCACTCCAGACGGTACGGAAGTTTCTCGTGATGAAAAACGAGAAAATGAAGTTCCAGCAGTTGATGAAATTGTAGAAATTGGAACTGGTGAAAACGTGGAAACAAGTCGCACTTCTCGAACAGTTGAAGTAAATTACGAAACTGAAGAAGTTAAGGACGAGACCCTTAATGAAGGTAAACGTGTAGTAGAAACTAAGGGTCAAAAAGGCTCTTATACAGAAACTACAATTGTTTACGGGAATGGTCGTTCATCTGTGGTTAAAAGCGATGAAGTGAAACCGGTTAAAGAGGTTGTTCGAGTTGGAACACATAAAGTTTTAACTGAAAACAAAACTCGAGTTGAGCGAAAAGCTGGGGAAAACTTCAAGACTGTTGAAGTTAAAAGCGATAAACTTTTCTCTGATCAACGAGTTGTTAAAACTAAAGGTAAAAACGGTGAAATCATCGAAAACTACAAAGACTACTATGAAGATGGTAAACTTGCTAAGAGTGAGCTAATCAATACTGAAACTGTTCCAGCAGTGGATGAGGTAGTCGAAGTTGGAACTAAAGATCGTTACACTTATGCTAACGAAGATAAGGTTATTACCGCTGAAGGTGAAAAACGTGTTGCCGACTCAAACCTTTTTGAAGGTGATGAAACTGTTGAAGAAGCGGTAAATGGTAAAGAGACTTACAAAGTTAAGTACATTAATGATGAAAATCAAAACCGTACCGAAGTAAGTCGTGAACTTATCAACTCTATTCCAGCAAAACAAAAAGTTGTTCATTATGGAACTAAGAAATTGATGTCTGAAGTTACTGAAGAAGAAATTGAAACAATTTCTCATGGTTCTCGAACTGAAAATGACTCTAACCTTTTTGAGGGTGAAAGTCGTACTGAAAATGGGCGTGACGGATTCAAACGTTACCGCAAAGTTATTTCAGTAAACAACAAAACTGGTGAACGAACTGTTAAAAGTCGTGAGTTAGTTGAAACTAAGGATGCAGTTGATACAATTACCTTTAATGGTACTAAGAAAAAACGTATCGCTGATCCAACAGATGTTGTGGTTCCAATTAATGATGATAACTACGACATTGATGGTACATGGAAAGATATTAAGAGCTTAGGTGAAAATGGTTTGGATCCAAACAATGAAGATCACCGTAGCGCCAAGTACCTACATGATAATCTTTCTCAAGCTGATAAAGATCGTGTGGCTGTTGATGAAACAGATGACGGAGATGATCTTCCTCGAGACAGTGGACTTATCTCAGTTTGGAAAGCTTCTCGCCTTTCTCAAGCAGAACTTGACAAGCTTGAACAGATTGTAGATAATCGTAAACTTAATGAACACTTCATGGAACTTCTTAATGAAGAACGCACTCGTAAAGGCTTGACTCCTGCAACAATCGCAGCAGATGATAGCGAATTAACTCGAGTTGCTAATATTCGTGCTAATGAAATGGCAGATCATGGATCTTTACGTTATCAAGGTAAGAAGGAAGGCAAGCATAAACGTCCTGATGGTTCTCGTTGGTCAACTGCTTATGATCCAGAGTTCTACAAACAAACAAATGCAATGACAGAAAACGCAGCAGAAGCAACTGATGTTTGGGATATTGTGAGTCTTACAAATGAAAAGGCATTAGCTCATAATTTCTATACTAGATGGAAACACTCTAAAGGTCACTATGCAGCTATGATGATAGGAGATGGTTATAGCCCAGCAAACAAGAATGTACAATTCCGTGTAGCTCTTGGGTTCGCAAATCATTCATTGACTTCTGATAATCCAACAAACGTTGTGGCAATGATGGAAATCGCATCTATGATAGATTAAATAAAAACGAACAAGATAGAGATTCTGATTACCAGAATTCTAGTCTTGTCCGTTTTTATTTTTAAAACTTAGTCGACTTTTCCACCTTCAACAACCAGGTCATCTGCTTTAGTAGCGTCACCGTAGGTTGGGTGGAGTGTTTTTTCATAGGCCTTGTGGAAGAAGTTTTCCTTACCTAATTTTTCAATATCTTTATTGATGAAGTCTAGCAATTCTTGGTTCCCTTTTTGAACTGCTGCTGCAATGGTATCTGGGTCACCGAGGGAAGTAATTCCTACTTCAAATCCTTTATTTTCAAGCGCCCAAGCTAGGACTTCCGTATTGTCAGTAGAGAAGGCATCTCCACGTCCGTCAAGAAGAGCTTGGTAGGAGTCACTGTATTGGTCGTATTTTTGGAGTTTGATTTCTGGATGATTTTTTTCAAAATAAGTCTCAGCAGTCGTTCCTTTTGTGACAATTAAGGTTTTACCTTCAAGTTGTTTGACGTCTGTAATGAGACCAGTCTTAGGTGATACGACTCCAAGTGAAACTTTCATATATGGAAGGGCAAAATCAACTTGTTTCTTACGTTCATCAGTCACTGTAAAGTTGGCAAGGGTAATATCCACCTTGTTTGAAATCAAGTATTCAGCACGGTTGGCAGCGTCGACTGAAACGTATTTAACCTTGACACCAAGGTCTTGTGCTAATTGGTTCCCAAGTTCAATATCGTAACCTTGGTAAGAACCGTCATTGTCAACGTAACCAAAGGGTTTCTTGTCTCCAAATACGGCGATTCGCAGTTCACCGCTTTTTTTGATTTCATCGATAGTGCGAGCCTTGGCAGTGGTTTTACCAGACGATGAACCAGCGTTTCCACCTGAGCTACAAGCTGTGACAAAGATAAGGGCGAAGGCAAGTGCCAAAACAGTTAAGAGTGGTTTGAGTAGTTTCATAAGAATCTCCTTTATAGATATGAGCCAAATTGGCTAAAGTCAAAGACGTTTAAAAATTCCTGGGCTCGTTTGGTTTGTGGATTTGTGAAGAAGGCTTGAGCCGTTCCTTCTTCAGCAATTTTCCCTTGGTCGAGGAAGATAATCCGATCGGCAATAGCTTGGGCAAACTGCATTTCGTGGGTTACTAAAATCATGGTACGGCCTTCTTGGGCCAAATCATTGATAAGTTCCAGCACCTCACGCACCATTTCTGGATCCAGCGAAGCAGTCACTTCGTCAAAAAGGATGATTTCTGGATGCATGAGGAGGGCACGGACAATTGCAACCCGTTGTTTCTGTCCGCCAGATAATTGACGAGCAAAGCTATGTTGTTTATCAAGCAAACCCACGCGTTCCAGTAGTTGCAAAGCCTCTTCCGTTACTTCCTTCTTGTCTCTTCCCTGAGCCTTGATAGGACCTAGGATGAGGTTTTGAAGGACATCCAGATGGGGAAAGAGTTCATAACTTTGAAAGACCATGCCAATCTTTTGGCGAACTAGGTGAAAATCTTTTTTATTTTCAACGATAGACTGACCGTCCAGAAGAATATCTCCACCTTGAATACTTTCTAAGCCATTGAGGCAACGAAGGAGGGTACTTTTTCCACAACCAGATGGCCCTAGGATGACGACAACTTCCCCTTTTTTGATATCTAGAGATAGACCTTGGAGGATGGGATTGTCTCCGAAGGATTTTTTTAGTTCCTTGATTTCTAAGATAGTTTCAGACATTTAGTTCCTCCAATGTTTTTCTAAGTGAGTGGATAGTTTGGAAATAGGAAAGCAGACTGCGAAATACAAGACCAGAATGGTTCCATAAATCCAAAAGGAAGCGGTTGGGATAGTTAAGCGATTGCTATCGATGATTTGTTGTCCAACTTTGGTCACTTCCACAACCCCAATCAAAACGACCAAGGAAGTGGTTTTAATCATCCGAGTAACAAGGTTAATGGCCTGCGGTAGCAGTCTTCTCAAAACCTGTGGGATGATGATGTGGTAGTAAAGTTGAACGTTGGTCAAACCTAGCGCCTGTCCACTTTCAAACTGATGCTTGGGGAGGGAAGTGATGGCTCCACGGACCAAGTCCCCCATTTCAGCTGTTCCCCAGAGGGTAAAAACGATAATAGCTGAAGTCTCACCTGAGATATTGATATTAAAGTTTCGAGCCAAGCCAAAGTAAACGATGAAGAGTAGCACCAGCTGGGGCATGATACGGATGAATTCTAAATACAATCGTGTCAAAAATCGTACGATTCTAGAATGGGAGGTCATGATGATTCCCATGACTGTTCCGAATATCATGGATAAGAGGACAGACAGGATAGATATCCCAATCGTAACGCCCAATCCCTGTAAGATTCTCAGGAGATTATTTCCCTGAAAGAGTATTTGGATTCCCGAATCCTGCATGGCGGAGCCTCCTTTCTATCCAGCTAAAGACCAGTGAGATGGGTAGAAGCATCATCAGATAAGCAACTACCAACATAGTTAGCGCAATGTCTGTCTCATAATAGAGCCCAATCAAGTCCTTGGCGACGTACATGAGGTCGGCCAAAGCTACTGCTGAGAAAACAGAGGTTTCCTTGATCAGGAAAATGACATTGGCACTAAAAGACGGTAGGGCCACCGCTGTTGCTTGCGGAAGAACCACATAGCGAAAGACCTGTAGAGGTGTCAGACCGATTGCTAATCCAATCTCCTGCTGGGTTTGACTGACGGCTTCCAGCCCACTTCGGAAAGATTCTGCCATATAGGAGCCTCCTAAAAAGACAAGTCCCAGAGTAGCACAGACTTCCGAAGATAGGACAATCCCTATTCGGGGAAGACCGAAATAGAGAAAGAAGAGTTGAATCAAAAGGGGTGTGTTGCGTGACAATTCAATGTAGGCTGTCGCTACTTGCGCCAAGACGGGGATTCGATAATGCCGGATGATACTAACGATTAAACCGAGCAGAAAGGATCCCAAAATTCCCCAAACTGCAATATGCAAGGTCAGAAAGAATGCCTTTTGATATAGTGGTAGATATTGTTCAACAATGGACCAATCCAAAAATAGAACCTCCTATCTAGAAATAATACAGTTATTGTAGCACTTAAAATCTTCTTTGGATAATATCTATTTTTTATTGCCGTTATAAGGATTTTTTATCATAGACATAAAATTTCTGAAATTTCCAAACAAAATATTTGAAAAGTTTTGAAAAAAGAGTTAAGATATTTTTGTAATATACAAAGTAAACGCTTACTTATTAAGGAGGGCATTTTATGTCATACAAAACAAGCAATGCAGAAGGTCATGTAGATTTCATCAATACCTATGATTTGGAGCCAATGGCGCAACAAGTTATCCCTAAAGCAGCATTTGGCTATATCGCTAGTGGGGCGGAAGATACTTTCACTTTGCGTGAGAATATTCGTGCCTTTAACCACAAGCTCATCGTTCCTCATACACTTTGCAATGTAGAAAATCCAAGTACAGAGATTGAATTTGCAGGTGAAAAATTGTCTTCACCAATCATTATGGCGCCTGTTGCGGCTCATAAATTGGCAAATGAACAGGGTGAAGTGGCGACTGCGCGTGGTGTGCATGAATTTGGTTCCCTCTATACAACCAGTTCCTACTCTACTGTCGATCTTCCAGAAATTACAGAAGCCCTTCAAGGGACACCTCATTGGTTCCAATTTTACTTTAGTAAAGATGACGGGATTAACCGCCACATCATGGATCGTGTGAAGGCTGAAGGATATAAAGCGATTGTCTTAACGGCAGATGCGACTGTAGGAGGCAATCGTGAGGTGGACAAGCGTAATGGTTTTGTCTTCCCAGTTGGCATGCCGATTGTTGAGGAATATCTGCCAGAAGGTGCTGGTAAATCAATGGATTTTGTTTACAAATCAGCTAAACAACGCTTGTCTCCACGTGATGTAGAATTTATCGCTGAATACTCAGGACTTCCTGTTTATGTCAAGGGACCACAATGCCGTGAGGACGTTGAACGTTCGCTTGCTGCAGGGGCTTCTGGTATCTGGGTAACCAACCACGGTGGTCGCCAAATTGACGGTGGACCAGCTGCCTTTGACTCACTTCAAGAAGTAGCAGAAGCAGTTGATAAACGTGTGCCAATCGTCTTTGACTCAGGTATTCGTCGTGGTCAACACGTCTTTAAAGCTCTGGCTTCAGGAGCAGACTTGGTAGCTATTGGTCGCCCGGTTATCTATGGCTTGGCTCTCGGTGGTAGTGTCGGTGTACGCCAAGTCTTTGAACACTTGAATGCGGAATTGAAGACAGTTATGCAGTTGTCTGGAACTCAGACTATTGAAGATGTCAAACACTTCAAGCTTCGTCACAACCCATACAATCCAACTTTCCCAGTTGACCCTCGTGACTTAAAATTGTATTGATAAAAGAGATTGCCTCCACTTGATGTGGAGGTTTTTGCTTGTGTTTTATACTCTTCAAAAATCTCTTCAAACCACGTCAGCGTCGTC